>NZ_JBJMAW010000005.1:0-204008 GCF_046600735.1 Novilysobacter longmucuonensis | reverse complement strand
GATTTGTTCTTCGGAAAAGCGCTTCTTCACGTCCAATCTCCTTGTCGTTGGGGATTGGACTCCAGATCGCCGTGCTACTCAAAAGCGGGGGGACGTCGGACACTTCCGCACCGCATTAACATCGATCAAGTCGGCCGGCTTGTCCGCCAGTCGCGCAACAGCCGCGACAATGCCTGTTCGGTGACGCCGATGTAGGAAGCGATCTGGCGCTGCGGGATCCACTGCACCAGTTCGGGATAGCGGTCAGCGAACCGGCCGAACCGCACCAGGGCCGTGTCGAGCAGCAATTCGCGCTCACGCGCCTCCTTGCGCACCGCCATCTGTTCGGCAAGCACCCTGCCCACGCGTTCCCAGCCGGGGTGACGCTCGTAAAGCTCCGGGAGCAGCGCCACGGGGTATGCAAGCACGCGCACCGGGGCGATCGCGGCGATAACGAAGCCGTTGGGAGCACCCGAGAGCATGGCCGACAGCGGTGCCACGATTTCGCCGGGCCGTGCGAAAGCCTTGTTGTACTCGCGTCCGCCGGACGTGACGTAGAAGAACCTCAGGAAGCCCGATGCCAAAAACCAGAATTGGCTCGGCTTTGCGCCGACGTCGATTAGCGCTTCGCCAGAGGCATAGGTTCGCGTGCGGCTATGGTTATGCAACCACGCGAGCTCAGACGCGGGCAGCGCGGCTAGGCCCTGCAGCAGGCCAGTGAGTTCAGCGAAATCGTCGTGATGCTCCATGGCTATCAGCCCTCCGGATGACGCGGGTGTTCCAGAGAAAACTTCATCTCAACGCTACGTGGTTGCATGGAGCGCCATCCGAATGAGGCGTGCAAACTGTGCGAAGAGGTCTTGAACCGGTCGATTCATGTAATTACAGCTCCTGTCACCAGATAGCGGCATGCGCCTTGTCGCGCTTGATTGCACGGACGGAACCGGCATTGACTAGTCCGCGGAACCCTGGAGAAGCGGGATTGCGGGAGTATGAGTCCGAGCGAGTACAAAAACCCCCGAGAGCCGGTAGTGAGGTCAGCAAAGCGAGCCGAATACTTCCCCAGCAGCCACGTCGCCAAGACCAGTCGTTGCGTCAAAAACAGCACGCGACCGGTAGTATTCGCAGCATGTCTGCCTCCAGGGCCTAACACTAAGCCGACCTGCAACACGCGAACCGGGAGGGCCAGGAACACGAGCAGTGACAAGTTTCAACGAAGCGACAAAGCGGGTTCGGCTTGAATGAGTTGTTAGAGCCCAACTGCGGCGTCAACTTCCTGCCATTGGTAGTACCGCTTGCTGGCTAGGCCAAGAAGATCCGTGTCTTCCGGAGTGTCACCATAGGCGTAGATTGTCGGGAATAAGCTTAGGTCGTACTGCTCATGAACGCGACGGGCCTTTTCCGCAAGCACGCATTGCTCCCCGAGGTAGTGGCCCGTCAGAACACCCTGAAAGTGCCTTAGGGATGAGCAGATAAGCTCCAGTCCATGCTCCTGGCACCACGGCGCCAAGTAGACATCCAGTCCGCCGGACACCACAACAACCTTGTGGCCTCGGGCCTTGTGCCAGGCAATACGTTGCATCTCTTCTGGGCGAAGCGTACTGGGCAGGTAGCTACGGGCGAAGTCTTGACCCATTGCTTCTAGCGTTGAGAGCGGCACGCCGCAATAGCCAAAGCGAACGATGGCGCGGCGTACCAAGACGCCGGACACAAGGCCCATTTTGTAACCGCGGCTGGCATCCGGGTACTTGCGCCCAAGACTGTTCGGCAAGGGCGTGGGCCAGTGACTGTCAGACAGAAAATTTCCACACTCGGTTATGGAGCCCGCTACCTGCAGACGCAACCGCTCACGACCGACTCGCGGAATGGATGTGGCGTCGAATGGGCCAAGCGACCGAGCAGATCATTGGGCACAGGCTTGCGAGACCGAAGGCTGCATTTTTTCCGGGCCACGTCGCCGCTGGAAGCTGGTCGGTTTTCCTTTCTCGACACACCGATAGAGCGTCTGGCCGCTGGCCAGCAGCGGAGCCGCGAGCAACGCGGCAATGATGATCTTCGCATTGGTTCCCTCCCCTGCGCGGAGGGTATCAAAAGCGGGTTTGCAGGCAGGGGTGTTCATCGCCTGCGCGTTCCTTGGAATATCACCGCCGACCTCGAGGGACGGCGTCGGCGCGTAGGAAGCCTCGCCGCGCGGTTCACGTGCGCTAAAGAGCGGAATGGTCCTGCGCGCCGCCTCGGCGCGCGGCCCTCAGCGCTGCTGACGGACGCTCGCGCTGGTTTGCCCGAACAGGACATTCCTGCCTTGCTCTGTCACCGCCGGGCGACTGGCGAACGGCTCGCCGCGGGCGTAGGCGCGCTCGGTCGCTGGACGCGCCCGCACGGACTCGAACCAGCGACGCAGGTCGGGGAAATCGTTGAGATCCTGCTGCTGCCGCTCCCACGGCACGATCCAGGGATAGCAGGCCATGTCGGCGATCGTGTAGGACTCGCCGGCGATGAACTCGCGGCCGGCCAAGCGCCGGTCGAGCACGCCGTAGAGGCGGTTGGTCTCGTTGACGTAACGGTCGACCGCGTACGGGATCTTTTCCGGCGCGTATATGCCGAAATGATGGTTCTGACCCGCCATTGGCCCCAGCCCGCCCATTTGCCAGAACAGCCATTCCATCGCGGTTTTCCTGCCGCGGATGTCCGGTGGCAGGAACCTGCCGGTCTTCTCCGCCAGATACAGCAAGACCGCGCCGGACTCGAACACGGTGATCGCGTCGCCGCCGTCGGCCGGTGCCGCATCGATGATCGCGGGCATGCGGTTGTTCGGCGAAAAGGCGAGGAACTCCGGCTTGAACTGGTCGCCGGCGCTGATGTCGACCGGATGGATGCGGTACTCCAGCCCCGCCTCCTCGAGGAACATCGTGACCTTGTGGCCATTGGGCGTGGGCCAGTAATGGAGCTCGATCATGGCGTGGGGTGCTCCTTCTGCGGTTGCGGGGATGGCAGTCTGCATGGGTCGGGCTGCATCGCGATCATGGCCCTGCCCTGCCCTGGCGCGCTGGCGCGATCCGCCAGACGGTGTTGCCGACATCATCGGCCACCAGCAGGGCGCCGTCGGCGGCGACTTCCAGGCCCACCGGGCGCCCGAGCGCGCCACCGTCGCTGTCCAGAAAGCCGGTCAACACATCCTGCGGCAGGCCGACGGGTCGCCCCGCGGCAAACGGCACGAACACGACACGGTAGCCGCTCGGCGGACGCCGGTTCCAGGAGCCGCGCTGGGACACGAAGGCACCGCCGCGATAGTGCGGCGGCAGCAGGTCGCCCCGATAGAACACCAGACCCATGCTGGACGTATGCGGGCCGAGCGCGTAGGCCGGCTCGACCGCGGCTGCCACCAGTTCCGGGCGCTGCGGGTGCACGCGCGGGTCGACGTGCTGTCCGAAGTAGCTGTAAGGCCAGCCATAGAACTGCTCGCGCTCCAGCGGTGTCATGTAGTCGGGCACCAGGTCGCTGCCCAGTTCGTCGCGCTCGTTGACGGAGACCCACAGCGCGCCCGTGGCCGGTTCGAACGCGAGCCCGTTCGGGTTGCGCAGGCCCGACGCGAACAGGCGCATCTCGCCGGTCTGCAAGTCGAGTTCGTGCACCGCGGCGCGACCGATCTCCTGCTCCATGCCGTATTCGGCAATGTTGCTGTTGGAGCCGACCGTGACGAACAGCCGCTGCCCCGAGGCGTCGGCAATGACGTTGCGGGTCCAGTGACGGTTGATCGGGCCGGCCGGCAGTTCCGCGACCTGCTCTCCCGGTGCCTCGATCCGCAGGACGCCCCGCCGGTATGGGAAGCGCACGACCGCATCGGTATTGGCCACGTACAGACTATCCCCGACCAGCGTCATGCCGAACGGCGAGTGCAACTGCTCGAGCAGCGCGCTGCGCACGTCGGCAATCCCATCGCCGTCGGTATCGCGCAGCAGTGTGATGCGGTCTGCGCTCGGCAGGTTGGACCCGGTGATCTTTTGCACAAGCCCCATCAACTTGCCCTTGAGTCCGGGCAATCCGCTCTCCTCGGGCGCCTGCGCCTCGGCCACCAGCACATCACCATTGGGCAGCACGTGCAGCCAGCGCGGGTGGTCCAGGCCGGTTGCGAACGCATTGACCGCCAGGCCGTTCGGCGCCAACGGCGTGCGGCCCGGCGGCCAACGCTGCGCCGGTGCGATGTCGAAGACCGGGACCAGCCGGTCCTTCGGCGTCGGCAGTACCGGATCGGGGCCGCTGCCCGCAGCCACGCGGTAGCGCGCCTGTCCGAGGCACGCACTCAACGTGAACGCCGCCAGCAGCGCGAGAACGACACGCCAGGCGGAAATCGCGGGACATTTGCAAAGCATCATCGACTCCTGCGGCGACGCACTCGGCCACCCTGCCCTGTTGCCTCGACATGCTGGGCTTCGCGCTGCCAGAGCAGGGTGAAAGCTGCCGCGGCATCGCTCGATGCAGGTGATCCGGCGAGCGCGACTCACGCCCGCCGCGTCCTGCCTCATGCATTCGGAGGCTGGTCGATGCATGGAGTGCGCTCCACCTGCAGCGTCGCGTGGCCGATGCCGAATTGCGCGTGCAGCTCATCGGCCAGTGCGCTGCGGACGCGGTCGGCGTCGGTGGCTCCGGCTCCGAGCACCACATGCGCGGTCAGCACCGGTTGCCTCGATCCCAGCGCCCACACGTGCAGGTCATGCACCGCATCGACGCCTGGGTGCGACAGCAGTGCCGCGCGGACCTGCTCCAGCTCCAGGCCGGCCGGCACGCCCTGCATGAGCACGTGACCGGCCTCGCGCAGCAGCATCCAGGTGCGCGGTAGCACCCACAGGCCGATCAGCACGGCGATGACGGGATCGGCCAGATAGAAGCCGGTGAACTCGATGAGCAGCGCGCCGATGATCACCCCGACCGAGCCCAGCATGTCGGCCCAGACCTCCAGGTAGGCACCCCGCAGGTTGAGGCTCTGACCGCTGCCGGCCTTGAGCAGGCGCATGGCGACCAGGTTGACCACCAGGCCGAGCACCGCGATCGCCAGCATGCCGCCGGAAGCCACCGGCGGCGGCGCGCGGAAGCGGCCGACCGCCTCCCACAGGATGTAGCCGGCCACCAGGAACAGCAATGCACCGTTGACCATCGCCCCGAGCGCTTCCATGCGCGCATAACCGTAGGTGCGCCGGGCATCGGCCGGACGCCGGGCCAGGCGCACCGCCGCCAGCGAAATCGCCAGTGCGATCACGTCGGTGCCCATGTGCGCCGCATCCGAGAGCAATGCCAGGCTGTTGGTGAGCAGCCCACCGACCACTTCGGCGCACAGGAATACCACCGTCAACCCGAGTGCCCACCACAGCGGGCGCTCGTGCTCGATGGTGCCGCTTGCGTGCGCGTGGCCTGCGCCCATCCGGGTTCTCCTGCTCACAGGCTTGCGCGGCAAGCACGGCAGGCGAGTGTGCGCCCGCGCGGCGGCTGTGCCCGCCCGCCCTACACCACGAAACGATCCCAGCTGCCGTAGTGCTCGCCACTACGCTTGCCGCGCGGCAGGCTCAGCGCGATCACCGCCAGGCCGATCAGCACCCCGGTCCAGGATGCAACGGTCCCTGCCCCGCCCAGCACCCACGGCGCGATGACCAGCCACAGCCCGAAGCAGACGTTGACGAAGCGCAGCGTGCGCCCGACTTCGGCCATCGCCATCACCGCGAAGGTGACGATCAGCGCGCCGACCAGATGATCGCTGTCGGCCATGGGCGGCCGGGTATCGAACAGCAGCCGGGTGAACATCAGTGACGCACCCAGCAGCGCGCTGACCACCAGCGTCCATGGCATGTTGGCGCCACCGGTCAGCGCGGTCTTGACCGATGTCGACAGTGGCACGTCGAAGCCCGGGGTCTCGTCGATGCCTCCATCGGGCTGCGCGCCGCCTTTGAAGAACGTGCGCCAGAACGACCCGCCGCGACGGCGGTCCTGCACCATGAACTGCCCGGTAGCGACCAGCTCGTCCAGGCTGTAGGGAATCATCACCAGCATCGCCAGCGCGGCCACCAGGCACAAGGTGCACCAGGTGCCGATCTGGATCGGCTGGATCACGATGAAATAGATGCTGATCACGCCCAGCGGTACCACCGCGATGCCGAACGCGGCCACCATCCACGGCATCGTGCGCCAGCGCCGGCGGTCGCCCATGACGCCCATCAGGATCTCGAACATGTAGGTCATCGCGCCCAATCCGCCGTCGGAGACCGGCCACGCGCGGGACACGTCGGAGGTGATGATGTCCTCGGTGCCGTTGAGCCCCGCCCGGCCCGCGAAGAACGGCTCCCAGGCCGCGTCGATGTGCCCGAGCTGGTAGGCCGCCAAGTGCCGCGAGATCAGCAGCCCGACCAGGCCCAGCGCGATGATCGGCAGCCGTTGCAGGTAAGTCGAGGGCGAATAGGTCCAGCCGGCCGGCAGGTCCGATTTGTCCATCATCCCGGCCATGCCCATGCCCGGCATCATCGGCACCAGGACGGCGAACGCGATGACCAGCGCGCCGATCAGCGTGTCGTTGGCGTAGACCGCTGCGCTCGGCGTCCAAAACAGCAGCGGCGCGAACAGCAGCCATACACCGACCGCGGCATTGCCCCACTGCGCCCAGGAGAACCGGGTCGACAGCGACAGCGCGCCCAACAGCATGATCAGCAGCCCGCTGATGACATCGCTGTAGCCGAGCATTGCGCTGCGTACCGCCGGGTCGGCCAGGCCGCGTTCGTCGGTGATTCGCAGCACCGCGTCACTGAAACCGGACGCATCGAATGCGCCGAAAACGAAGGGGCTGGTCGCCAGCCACGCGCCCAGCAGGATATTGAGGAAATGCACCCACAGCTTGTCGAAGTGCATCCTGCGCATGCCCTGCGCGTGCTCCCGCATCGACTCGCCGCCGGTGGCCTCCTCCCGCGGCCGGGTGACGACGGGTTCATCGCGTGTGTCGGTCTGATCGGCCACCGCCAGCGTCGCGACCTTGGCCGGGTTGAGCTTGTTGCCGCGATACCAGGCAACCGGCTCGGCCTTGAGCGCCTCGATGATCCGCGGCAGGGTTTCGCGCAAGGAATGTGCCGGCGTCCAGTCGAGCAGCTGATGGGCGCGGCTGGTGTCGGCTTCGTAATAATCGTCGGCGATGTCCACCATCCATGGGCGGATGAACGTGTCCTCGTCCAGCACGTCGGCCTGCACCCAGGCACCGGCCTTGGCCACGGCCTTGGGGACCTCGCGCGTGTCCCAGCTCTCGTCGTGGATCAAACGCCCCAGCGTGTGCTGCATCTGGTCGACGCTGAGCCCGCTGGCCTCGGCCAGCAGCAGCGGCAACTCGGCCGGCAGTTCTTTGCGGCGCCGCACCAGGCGCAGCAGCGCCTCGGTCAGGTCCTCCAGGTGCAGCCACGGCTGCGCGGTCTCCAGCGCGCCCGGATAGACGTGGCTCGCGAGTTGCCGCTCGAAGATGCGCGCGATCTGCTGGGCCAGGAACGCCGAGTGGCCGCCGTCGTCGTACACCCCGGCCGGACGTAGCAGCACCACCGGTATCGAGCCGTGACGCTCCAGCAGCATCTGTTCGGTACGGATTTTGGACTGGCGGTACGGCAATGCCCGCTCATCGAGCGGCGATTGCTCGTCGATCGGCTGGCCCGGCTGCGTCGGCGCATGCACCAGCATGGTGCTGACGAACACGAACTGTTCGACCTCGAAACCGTCCAGCGCCTCGATCAAGCGCCTGGTCCCCTCCACCGTGACCTGCTCATACTTCGGGTCGGGCTCGCCGGTGAGGTCGAAATACGACGCCAGGTGGATCACCGAGGCAATGGTGCCGCCATGTGCGAAGCGCACCCGCTCCATCGCAGCGGCGATGCTGTCGGCGGAGGTCAGGTCGATGCCGATGTGCTCGGCCGCCGCGCAGGCGCGCGGCGAGGCGTCGCGGTCCATTCCGACCACGTCGAACTCTCCGGCCAGCTTCTGGACCACCGCCGATCCGATGAACCCGCTGCTGCCGGTGACCAGGACTACGGGTTTTGCCTGGGCCATGGAGCGACATCCTTGCGGGCGGCGGCGGTGTGGCGGTGGAGCGCCACGGCATCGCGTCAACGCATCCTCGCGGAGTGCGGGTCCACGTCGCGTCAACAGCGGGGCCGCCCGGTGATCGATGCACGTGGCGGGGGCCGGGCCTGCACGGATGCGCGTTGCGAGCCGAGGCCCGCGCGATGGTGCAACTGCTGCGCATCGAGGCAACCTTTTCCGGCGCTCGGCGGAAGCGCGGCGAACCCGACATGCGTTGCCGTGGCATGTCTCTTGCGACCCTGACAGGGACCGTCCGCACCACCGCGCTGCACGATGCGTGCCCGCTGTTTTCCCCCGCAGGAGCCACGACATGACACTGTCTCTGACCGACGCCAAGGGCACGCCGCTGGACCGCCAGCGCTTCACCTGGCGCGAGCTGGTGCAAAAGCCCATCAGCAAGCTCGACGACGACGCATTCACGCGCGTGCGCATCATTCTCATGAACGGCCAGGAGATGGAGGCGCTGCGGTTCTCGCACGCATGCGCCCGCATGAACGGAGATCTTCGCCTGGACCTCGCACGCGTGCGCCGCATCGAGCAGCACCAGGCGACCATGGTCAACTGGCTGATCGGCGCGGACCATTCGCCGCTGGAGACCACCATCGCTTACGAGCAGGTGGCGGTCGAGGTGACCGCGGCGGTCGCGCAGCGCGAGCCGGACCCGTACCTGGCGCAGACGTACCGCTACGGGCTGCTGGAGGACTTCGACCACCTGTACCGCTATTCGGCGATGCTCGACCGGCTCGAAGGCAAGGATGCCAACAACATCACCCAGTGCTACAGCGACATCATGCCGGGCCGCCCGACCCTGGTCGAGCACCGCGCGCCGGAGGACGACCTGCGCACGCCGTTCGATGCCAAGACCGCCGACCCGCTGTCGAAACTGCATGCGCTGACGATCATGGCCGCCGAGCAGCAGACCCACAATTACTACATGAACATCGGCCCGCTGTTCACCGATCCGGTGGCGCGCCAGCTGTACGCCGAGATCGCCTCGATCGAGGAACAGCACGTCACCCAGTACGAGTCGATCATCGATCCGAACCAGACCTGGATGGAGCAGTGGCTGATGCATGAGGCCAGCGAGGTCTACAACTACTACGGCTGCGTGCAGCAGGAAGGCAACCCGCGGGTCAAGGCGCTGTGGGAGCGCATGCTCGACTACGAGCTGGGCCAGCTGCATCACGTCAAGCAGCTGTTCAAGAAACACGAACGCCGCGACCCGGCCGAGATCCTGCCGGACAAGCTGCCCGAGCCGATCACCTTCGCCAGCCAGCGCGATTTCGTGCGTGAAACACTCCTGGCCGAAGTGGACTACCGCTCCATCGGCGCCGAGTACAGCCAGGACGGCGAGGAAAGCGCCGCGTCGAACGCGTACCGCGATCACATGAACTCCGAAGGCTCGCCGACCGAGACCGTGGCCGCGGGTTACCGCTGGATACCCGGCACCGAGCAGGCCATGCGGCCGTCGTCATTGCAGTAGTCCCGCACGGCGCAATGCTTCCCGGAGCACACGATTTTGATGCAGGCGGCGCCCCATCCAGGCGCCTGTGGCGGACGCGGCCATTCGCGCCGCGGGCCCATAGACCAGGAGAACGAAATGGAGAACAAGACCAGCGTCGGCACCAACCGCAGCGGCATCAGGATGTCGCCGATCGATGCGGACGCGCTGCTCGAGGTGACCGACATGACCGTGCCCACCTCGCCCGGTGATGCCACGGCACTCAACACCATCCGCGCCGACTACATTGCCGAAGCCGACGGCCTGGGCGCGGTGCCGCCGCCGTCGACCATCCGCGGCGCGGCGTCCACCGCCATCGCCGGGCTGACCGGGCACCATGCCTCCGTGCTGATCGACAAGCTCGGCGAGCGGCTGGCGTTCGAGCGCGGCGGCGTGCGCCTGTACGACGCATTCGTCGGCAAGCTGGAGATGCTGCAGGGCGCGCGCAAGGGCGGCAGCAATGGCGACGGCTGGCCGCCGATGGACACGGTGAAGACGTTCCGCGACGAGGAGCTCGCCCACGCCCATCTCCTGGCCGACGCGCTGGAGAAGCTCGGCGCCGATCCGACCGCACAGACTCCCTGCGCCAACCTGACCGGCGTGATGAACATGGGCCTGATGCAGGCGATGACCGATCCACGCACCGACCTGGCGCAATCGCTGCAGGTCCTGCTGGTGGCCGAGGTCGCCGACGGCGAGGGCTGGGGCGGACTGATCGCGCTGGCCGAGGACGCGGGCCAGTCGGATCTGGCAGGCCGCTTCCGCCGCGCATTGGCCGAAGAGGAGCGGCACGCAACCTCGGTGCGCACGTGGTATCGCGATGCGGTGGCCCACGACGCTTCGGTGGCCCCGACCCGGCATTGAGCGGTGCGGCAGGTCGCGTTCGCGGCTGAAGCCGCTCCTACACAGCAGCCTTTGTAGGAGCGACGTAAGTCGCGAGCTCTTGGGTCAGGTCGCGACGCCTGCCACCGCCGCAGGAATCGCCCCGGATCGCCATTAGTCCGGGACGCAAAGCTCGCGACTCACGTCGCTCCTACCCGAAGCCCGGCCTCCTGTAGGAGCGCCCCATGGGCGCGACCGCGTCTGTCCGGCTCCCGGTCGCGCCCATGGGGCGCTCCTACAAAGTCACGCGTGTGTGCCGCCTGTAGAGCCGAGCTTGCTCGGCTGCCCAGGTCAACGACGTGAGTCGCGAGCTCTTCGGCCCGGTCGCGGACAAGCGCGGCCCGGTGTACCGCCCGCGCGTCGGCCATCCGTCACCCGACCTAGACCCGACGCTGTGCCAAGGTCGCCGGGTCGGCCGGGTCCGGCTGCCCGATCGTTCCCATGCCTGCGTTGAACGTGCTCACCATGAACGCCCACATGGGCTTTTCGCTGTTCAAGCGCCGCTTCGTGCTGCCCGAACTGCGCGAGGCGATCCGCAGCGTGTCGGCCGACGTGGTGTTCCTGCAGGAGGTGCTCGGCGCCCACGCGCGGCATTCGCTGCGCCACGCCAATTGGCCGCAAGGGCCGCAGTACGAATACCTGGCCGATACGATCTGGCCGCAGTACGCCTACGGGCAGAATTCGGCCTACCCCGACGGCCACCACGGCAATGCGCTGATGTCGAAGTTCCCGATCGTGCGGCAGGAGAACCGCGACGTATCGGTGCACGGACACGAGGGCCGCGGACTGTTGCACTGCGTGCTCGATCCGCCCGGGCAGTCCACGCCGCTGCACGCGATCTGCGTGCATCTGGGGCTGCGCGACGCCCACCGCCGCCGCCAGGTGGACCTGTTGTGCCGGATGGTGCAGGAGGAGATACCCCCGGCGGCTCCGTTGATCGTCGCCGGCGATTTCAACGACTGGCGCTTGAAGGCGCATCAAAGGCTGCTGCGCTGCGGCCTGCACGAGGTGTTCGCACGCGCGCACGGGCGCCCGGTCCCGACGTTTCCCGCGAGTTGGCCGTTGCTGCCGCTGGACCGGATCTACCTGCGCCACCTGCATGCCGGACATTGCGACGTGCTCTCGTCGCGGCCGTGGTCCCACCTGTCCGATCACGCGCCGCTGCTGGCCGGACTCTGCGCATGAGCGGCGGCGCGCCGGCCACCAGAGACGATGGGGGCACGCCATGGCGCAGCGGCAACCGCGTGCGCCTTCTGGAAAACGGCGAGGCATTCTTCGCCGCCGCGTTCGAGGCCATGGCGCAGGCCAGTGAGGAGGTGTTGCTGGAGACCTTCATCCTGTTCGAGGACAAGGTCGGCTGCACCCTGCAGCAACACCTGATCGACGCGGCCAGGCGCGGCGTGCGGGTCGAGGTGCTGGTCGACAGCTGGGGTTCGCCGGATCTTTCGGCGGCGTACCTGTCGGCGCTGACCCGCGCCGGGGTGCGCTTCCGGGTGTTCGATCCGCACCGCAGGTTCCTCGGCAAGCGCCTGCACATGTTCCGCCGCATGCACCGCAAGATCGTGGTGGTCGACGCCACGCGCGCATTCGTCGGCGGCATCAACTATGCGGCCGATCATCTCGAGGAGTTCGGGGTGACCTCCAAGCAGGACTACAGCGTGGAGCTCGAGGGGCCGGTGGTCAGCGACATCCGCGACCTGGTGCAGTCTGCGATCGACTCGCGCGGCACCGGTGAATCTTGGCGGCCGCGTACGCATGCCGATGCCGGCCAGCGGCGCGCCGGCGAGGCCGAGGTGCTGTTCGCGGTGCGCGACAACGGGCCTCACAGCACCTCCATCGAGGACCAGTACCGGCATGCGATCCGCCAGGCGCGCGAGCAGATCGTCATCGCCAATGCCTACTTCTGCCCCGGCTATGGCCTGCTGCGCGAGTTGCGCGATGCGGCGCAGCGCGGGGTGCGGGTGACCCTGGTCCTGCAGGGGCAGGCGGACATGGCGATCGCGCAGTTCGCGGCCCGCTCGCTGTACCGCATGCTCATGGCCAGCGGCATCCATATCTGCGAGTACCACGAGCGCCAGTTCCACGGAAAGGTCGCGCTGATCGATGGCGAATGGGCGACGGTGGGCTCCAGCAACCTGGACCCGCTGAGCCTGTCGCTGAACCTGGAGGCCAACGTCTTCATCCGTGATGCGAACTTCAACCGGCAGCTGCGCGACCACCTGTCGCGGCTGATGCACGCGCACTGCCGCAAGGTGGACGCCGGGCAGGTGCCGCGCCGTCGAATGTGGCACACGCTGGTCACGCCGGTGGTGTACCACTTCCTGCGGCGCTTCCCGGCGTGGGCCGGACTGCTGCCGGCGCATACGCCGAGGAAGCTCGCCTCACCGGGCCCGGCGCCAGCGCCGGGCCCGGATGCGAGGGGCTGAGGTGGTCGGCGACCACCCGTGGCGCAAGCACCTGGGGGCGGTCGTGGCCGCGATCTTCCTGCTGGTCGTGGCGGTGCTGCTGGTGCGTTATGCGCGCACGCTCGACTGGGACGAGGTGACCGCCGCGCTGACCGGCTATGGTGCGGCGCAACTGGCCGCGGCCGGCGTCGGGGTCGCCGTCAGCTACCTGCTCTACGGCAGTTACGATCTCGCCGCCCGCGCCTACAGCGGCCATGGCCTCTCGCGGCGGCGCGTGGTGCTGATCGCATTCATCAGCTATGCATTCAACCTCAACCTCGGCGCGCTGGTCGGCGCGGCGGGCTTCCGCTACCGGCTGTACTCGCGGTCGGGACTGGACCCGGCCACCATCGGGCGCATCTTCGGCTTCAGCGTGGTCGCCAACTGGACCGGATACGCGCTGCTGGGTGGGGCATTGTTCGCGCTGGGTGTGGTGGCGCTGCCACCGGGATGGGAGCTGGGCGCAGCCGGTTTGCGCGTGGTCGGCATCGCGATGTTGATCGCCGTCGCCACCTACCTGCTCGGCTGCGTGGTGTGGCCACGGCGTACCTGGATCGTGCGCGGGCATTCCGTCCAGCTGCCGTCGTTCCGGCTCGCCTTGCTGCAGGTGTTGCTGTCGTCGGCCAACTGGCTGGTCATCGCGGCGATCCTGGATACCCTGCTGCCGGCCGGCATTCCCTACCCCACCGTGCTGGGCGTGCTGCTGCTCGGCGCAGTCGCCGCCGCGGCCACCCATGTGCCGGCCGGGCTGGGGGTGCTGGAAGCGACGTTCCTGGGATTGCTCGGCGCGAGCATCGGCCAGGCCGAGGTGCTGGCCGCGCTGCTGGCGTACCGCGCGCTGTACTACCTGGGCCCGCTGCTGGTTGCCATCGCGCTGTATCTCGGCTTCGAAGCCAGGGCCAGGACTGGCTCGGCTGCGGAGCCTTGATGCCGTGGCGCAGATCGGCGCGGGAGCGGATCCTTTCCTGCGTTCAGGACGACATATTTGAGCGCGGCTGGCTCACCGGCGTGGCGGCAATCGACCTTTGATCGCGGCTGAAGCCGCTCCTACACCAGCGCCCCAGCGTCACCTCTACAGGCCGAACGGCCACGTGTCGGGCATGCTTTCGCCTTCGCCTTCGCCTTCGCCTTCGCCAGCAGCGTCGCCGTCGTCCAGCGGCTCGACTGCGCGGGTGCGGTCGAACCAGACATAGGCGTCGAACTGCTGCGCCAGGGTGGCATGGGCGTAGTGGCTCCAGCGCTCGGTATCGGGCAGGTAGATCACGCCGATGAAGCGTTCCAGCCGCGGCTCCAGCAGGGCTTCGCGTAGCTCGGGGTGGCGGCCTTCGCGCAGGTCGACCAGGCACGCGGGGTGCCCGGCGTCATGGAAGGCGCGTTCAACGCTGCCCGGCAACGATGGATTGATCGGCATCACCTGCATCGGCGCGCCCCAGTCGCTGGCCGCCGCCACCGTGCCCTCGTGCGTACCGAAGCCGACCAGCGCGGCGCGATCGCCGAACTTTTCGCGGCACAGCTGTCCGACATTCAGCTCGCCGCGCAGGCGCCCCATGTCGGTATGGCGGGCATCGCCGATGTGCGAATTGTGTGCCCAGACCACCGCCTTGCGGTTCGGGTCGCTACCGAGCAGCTGCATCAGGGTGTCGAACATGTGGCGGTCGCGCAGGTTCCATGATTCGGCCGCGCCGTAGTACATCGCCCGGTAGTAGGCCTCGGCGTTGCTGACCAGGCGCGCGTTCTGGGTGGCGTCGAACAGACCGTCGCGGGGCATGCCGTCATGCAGCCCGTCATGGCCGATGTCATCGCCGCCGCGCTGATGGTCACTGAGCTGGCGTTGCAGCAGCTCGCCCAGTATTTCGAGCACGGCTTGTTCGCAGGCCGCGTGCCCCGTACTCAGTGCCACCCGCCCGTATTCGGCCGGCTCACCGGCCCACGGCGTGAGGCAGCCGTAATGCTTGCGCGCGAGGCGGGCGGCGTCGGGGTCGACCCGGTCCAGGTATGCGATCACCGCGCGGATCGAGCCGTACATGCTGTACAGATCGAGCCCGTGGAAGCCAGCCTGGGCGCCCGGATCGTGGCCGGCGTTGTGCCCGCGCAACCAACGTACGAAGGTCGCGACCTCACGATTCCGCCACATCCACGTGGGAAAACGCTGGAACGGAGGCTCGGCGTCTGGCCGAGGCGGCAGATGGCGGACGTGCCGGTGCACCGATGCCGCGTCGGGCCAGTCGGCCTCGACCGCGACGATGTTGAAGCCATGCTGCTCGATCAGCCGTCGGGTGATCGCATCACGCGCGCGGTAGAACTCGGAAGTGCCGTGGCTGGCCTCGCCCAGCAGCACCACGCGGGCGTCGCCGAACCGGTCGAAGGCCTGGCCGAACGTAGTCTCCCCGGAGCCACAGCCCTCCGCCGCCGTGCAGCCCGGCAATGGGGGCAAGGGCTCGGCCGCTGCACGGATCAGCGCGCTCACGTCCACGGCGTACCGCCTCGTGCCGGTGGGGCTGGCGCGTCGTCCCAGCCGTACGTGCCGATCAACGGCACGAACATCACCCCGCCAAGGTCGACCTGCTGGTAGCGGCCGTGCTCGCCGCGGGTGACCTTGACCAGCCGCTGCGCACCGCTCCTGTCGCCGACCGGCATGACCAGGCGTCCGCCGATGACCAACTGCTCACGCAGCAGCTCCGGCACCCTCGGGCCGCCGGCGGCCGCCAGGATCGCGTCGAACGGGGCCTGCTCGGGCCAGCCGCCGGTGCCGTCATCGGTGCGGACCTCGATATTGTCGTAGCCCAGTTCGGCGAAGCGTTGCCGCGCAAGCGCGGCCAGCTCGGGCAGCCGCTCGATCGTGTAGACCTGCTGCGCGATCGCGCCCATCACCGCCGCCGCGTAACCCGAGCCGGTGCCGATCTCCAGCACCCGTTCGCCCGGCGCCAGCCGCGCGGCGTCGATCATCAACGCGACGATGTAGGGCTGCGAGATGGTCTGGCCGCCTTCGATCGGCAGCGCCGAGTCCTCGTAAGCGTACTCGCGCACCTCGTCCGGCACGAACCGCTCGCGCGGGACCACGCGCATGGCCTGGAGCAGGTGCCGGTCATCCAGGCCGCGCCGCGCGATCTGAAACTCCACCATCTGCTCGCGTTGTTCGGTGGCATTCATTGGTTGGTGAGCGCCAGAGATACCGCGTGATCGTGGATCAGGTGCAATGAAACAGGTGTCAAGCTGGGGGATTGTTCGGCTTGGGCGAAGAGCAAATCCCCCCTGCCCCCCTTTTTCAAAGGGGGGAACTGCACGGCTCTCTCCCTTCGCACTGCTCCCTCCTTTGCACTGCTCCCTCCTTTGAAAAAAGAGGGTTGGGGAGGATTTGCTTCTGCTGTTGCTGTTGCTCCAAAAGAAAAAACCCACGAAAGAGTTTCCGGCGGGCGTAAAAACTGCACCCGCCGACGCGAGGACCGACCCCTTGCGGCCCGGTCGGTCACTGGCACGGCTCTTGCGCGTTCTGTCCTGAATGCCGGTGGCATCGAGACGATCCGCCCCGGCCACGCCCGACACCGACAGGAGCCCGCTATGAAGGGTCACCGCCACTTCCACACCGAGACGCCGTTCGGCCAGTTCGCCAGCCACGAACCGCGCCGCCGCGACGAGGATCCGCGGGGCTACAGCGATCCGGTGTTCCGCGACGAACCGGCATCGTTCCGCTACGAGGACGACGGCGACCACCAGCGCGACCAGGGCGACCACCTGCCCCGCCTTTTTGATGACCGCCTCGGCGGTCGTTCCGGCCCGCGCACCCGTGCCGGCCAACGCAGCGGCGGCCCACACGAACGTCCGCACGGAGACGACGAGCACCACAACAGCATCGCCGCCGACTATGCGCGACGCATCGCCAACGTATTCAAGGAGGACAGCGACCAGGTGCACCCCGCCGGTGAATATCCGCGCGAAAGCCACCGCGGCCGTGGGCCGAAGAACTACCGCCGGTCACAGGCCCGGGTCATGGAAAACATCCACGAGAGCCTGACCATGGACCCGGATGTCGACGCCACCGACATCAGAGTGGCATGCGACGAGAACACCATCACCCTCAGCGGCCAGGTCGCCGAACGCTGGATGAAGCACCGCGCCGAGGACATCGCCGCCAGTGCCGCGGGCGACCTGCAGATCGACAATCGCATCGAGGTCACGCGCTCACCGCGCCGATGACGATGCCGGCAACGCCGGTGCCGGCGCGCAGGTGCCCGCATCGCGGCCCGCGCCCATCCCGTTGGCTCAGCCGTCCGAGCCCTGATCTGGCAGCACGAACCGGAACGTGGCGCCCTCGCCCTCCCGGCCCTCGGCGCGGATGCTGCCGCCATGGCGTTCGACGATGCGCTTGACCGATGCCAGTCCGATGCCGTGGCCGGGGAACTGGTCCTGTGAATGCAGCCGCTGGAACGGCCGGAACAACTTGTCGACGTATTCCTGCGAGAAACCGGCGCCGTTGTCGCGCACGAAATATTCCACCTCGCCCGCTGCGGTCGGCTCCGCGCCCAGCTCGATGCATGCATCTTCCCGCCCGCGGGTGAACTTCCATGCGTTGCCGAGCAGGTTGTCCAGCAGGTTGCGCAGCAGCGCTGCATCGCCCTCGACCTGCAGTCCGGGCGCGATGGTCAGCGCCGGATGGTGGTCGCGCTCGGCCGCACGCAGCTCCTCGGCCACGTCGGCAGCCATCCGGCTGAGGTCGACGCACTCCACCTTGAGCTCGCTGCGGGTCACCCGGCTCATCTTGAGCAACGCATCGATCAGTTCGCCCATGCGGCCGGCAGCCTTGCGCACTCGCGCCAGGTAGCTTTGTCCGGTGCTGTCGAGCGCGTCGCCATAGCGTTCGGCCAGTGTGCGACTGAAGCCGTCGATCGCGCGCAACGGCGCGCGCAGGTCGTGCGACACGCTGTAGGCGAAGGTCTCCAGTTCCTGGTTGGCCTGGCTCAACTCGCGCGTGCGAATCGCCACGCGCGCCTCCAGCGTACGGTTGAGCGCATGCACACGAGCCTCCGCACGCAGGCGCTCGGTGACGTCCTCGACCTGCACCAGGCCGGTGACGTCCTGGCCGACATTCCCCGGCACCGGCGAATGGGTCAGCTGCGCGTGCCGCGGCAGGCCGCCCTCGCGGTGCAGCCGCCGGGTGTAGCGGCGCACCCCCCGCTCGTCGGTGACGCGGGGGCTATTGTGGTCGCCACGGATCGCTTCGTCGGTTTCGGTGTCCTCGAACAGGCCGTCGAACTGCTCGCCCACCAGAGCCTCTGGATCGCGCCCGACGATGCCGCCCAGCGCCGGGTTCGCCTCGACGATGCGGCCTTTGCTGTCCAGCAGCGCCTCGCCGACCGCCGAGTGGTGCATCGCGCTGCGGAAGCGCAGCTCGCTGCGGCGGTAGTCCTCGGTCATGCGCGCGGCCAGCTTGTGTGCCCGCGCCTCGGTGTGCGCCAGCATCCAGGCAATGGCGTACAGCAGCAGCGAGGCGAAGATCCCCAGCGCGAGCGTCTGCTGCAGCCGTTTCAGGCGCGGCGCGGCAATCGCCAGCGGCGGGGAGTCGAACTCCAGGCGCCAGGTGCGGCCATAGGCCTGCAGTTCGGACGAGTGGCGGAATGCCGGGGGGTCCTCGGGGGCCGGCTCCGAAGTGGTGAACAGCAGCTTGTCGATCCCGTCGGTGGTGTCGTAGATTCTGAAGCGCTCCTCCCGCAGGCGGTGGTCGATCGCGGTGGCGACGAAGCCCTCCATCCGGAACGGCATGTAGACCCAGCCCTGCATCGACTGCCGCCGCGCCGCCTCCGAGCTCGGCGAATCGCCGGTGCGGTACACCGGCAGGTACAGCAGCAGGCCGGTGGTCGAACGATGGACGCCGTCCTGCACCAGGTGCACCGCGCCGGACAACCGCGGCAGTCCGGACTCCAGCGACGCCTTCATCGCGGCATGGCGGGTGGGCTCGGAGTACATGTCGTAGCCCATCGCGGAAAGGTTCTCCATGCTCCTGGGCTCCAGGAACAGGATCGGGCCGTAGTGAGGACGGACCCCGCGCGGGGCGACTTCGAGCATGCCGTAGCCGGAATCGCGCCATTCCAGTTGCAGTTCCGGCAGTCGCGAATGGCTCACATACCCCGCGTAACCGAGCCCGACCAGCCCCGGAAACCGCGTACCGATGTCCATGCCGTCGGCGTAGGCCTGCCATTGCTGGGGGCTCGGCCGGGCCACGGTCGCGAACAGCGCCGAGCCGCCCCTGAGGACCAGCTCGTAGTTGACCAGCCGCTCGCCCAGCAGGTCGCGGACCTCATTGGTCTGGCTGACGAAGCGGGCTTCGGCGGCGTCGGTTTCGCGCTCGGCGGCACTGCGCCACATCGTCAACACGATGAACAGCGAGCCGATCAAGACCGCCAGGGCCCAGACATGGCCGCGGCTCGGCCTGGTACCGGCCGGCCGGGGCTGGGACGTGTCGATCGAGTCGGCCGGAGCGTTCATCGCCGGCAAGGATACAAGCAGGCGCTGAATAGGGTTTTCATCAAGTGGAACCCGATACCTGAACCCGGAGCGATGGGTGCAAAGCCGCCGCTTGAGTCCCCCGCCAACGCGCCTATACTGGCGCGGTCACAGCGGAATCGTTCTCCCCGGGGGTGCACTGGCTTCGACGGGGGTCGCGAAATCACTTGGCGCATGCCGAGGGGGTAGCTTTCCTCGTAAATCCAGCTGCAAACTTTTAGTTGCCAACGACGACAACTACGCACTGGCCGCTTAAGGCCTAAGCCCCGAAATCGCTTGTGTCCGTGCTCGCGACGTAGGGTCATCATCACGGAATCGCCGGGAGTGGCTGCCTGCCAGCACCCGGTTAACCTATAGCAGGCTGGTCCGCCGATGCGCTTCGCGCACCGTGCTGTCGGTGGACGAGATCCAACGGTGAGCTAAGCATGTAGTGCCGGGGATGGAGTGCCTTCGGACGGGGGTTCAATTCCCCCCACCTCCACCAACAACGAAACCCCAACCGTTCTCGGTTGGGGTTTTTTCTTGCCTGTTCGCGCCGGTTCCCGCGTACTCGTGCGGGTTCCTGCAAACGCTGCGGACTTCGATTGGCCGCCAGTCGCCAGACTCGCACCGCATTCGCTTCATGGCGCCAGTTGGCCGGCGTGCTGTCGGACGAAAACCGGGCACTGCTGCGCCTGATTCAGGAGAAGCAGTCGCGCACGGTACAGGCGCTGGCCGAACTCTCCGGCCGCGCGGCCAGCAACCTGTCACGCGCGCTGCGCAATCTGGAGGACTCGCCAAGGTGCAGAACAAGTTGCATTACGCCATCCACGGCCACACAGCAGCCGAGTTGATCGTGCAGCGCGCCGACAGCCGTAAACCGCACATGGGCCTGACCTCATGGGAGCGCGCACCAGACGGCAAGGCCCTCAATTGTGCAGGCACATGGCAGTTCCCCGGAGCTGTCGTCCGGATTGGATATAAGGCCGGTGCGCACCCGCTCCAGCATCGATCCTGAACACGTGGCACTCACCTTGAGCTGGCTAACGTGCCCACGGCGAGGGGATCGGCGGGATTCCCCAGGAGAGGTCCGATGAACGCCGAACTGATGCTCGAGGTCTCCGCGCTGCTGTTCCTGGTCGCCGCGCTCGGCGGCGCCACCATGGCCGCCATCCGGTTCGGCGGCAAGCACAACCCTCCGGCCTGGCTGGCGATGCTGCACGGTTTCCTCGCGGCGGCCGGGGTGACGTTGCTGGCCTATGCGGCCTTCGCATTCGGCGTTCCGGCTATGGCGCAGGTAGCCCTGGCGCTATTCCTGGTGGCCGCGATCGGCGGCGCGGTGCTGAGCTTGCGCTACAAGTGGAACCGGCTGCTGCTTCCTGCATGGCTGGTGGTGCTGCACGCGACCGCGGCGGTGCTCGGCTTCCTGCTGCTGCTGGCGGTGGTCCTGCTCGGCACCGACGGCTGAGCACCACGTGGGGGCTTGACGGCCCGCTTCAGTCGTCGGTGGTCGCCGCGATCGCCGGTGACTGGGGCGCGGCGCGTCGGGTGGAGCTGGTGCTGCCCGAGACCGGCGTGTGCGTGACCCACTTTGCCGATGAGGACGCGGTGGCGGTTGCCGCATCGTGTTGCGGAACGCCGGCGAGTCTGGATGGATTCGCGGTGCCTGTGCGTGCCTCTGGCGCGGTGATTGCTTCGGATGTGGCAGTCGTTCCCAAAACGTGCCGGCGGCGTCAGGCTGTTGCGGAGGGCCCGCACCCGCGGGGATCGAGGCTTGTTGCGTGCGCGATGCGGAGGCCAAGGCCGCGGGGGCTCGGGGTGCGGTTGCGGCCCGGGTGAAGAGGCTGCAGAAGCTCCGCGCTACGTATCACCGTAGAGCGGGTTTTCAACCCGCCGTATTGGCGTCTGCCCCCTGTAGGAGCGGCTTCAGCCGCGATCGGGAATAGACGTACCGACGCTGATTCATGATCGCGGCTGAAGCCGCTCCTACGGGTTCCGGTCGACCCGGCCGCGCATGCGGCCACTGCACCACGTTGACACCCCCTGTAGTTAAGTCGGTCCCTGCAGACGTGGCGCCTGCCGCTTTGCAGACTGGCGATCGCGCGTTCCCGCGCGTTCTGCCGACAAGACTCAACGACCAGGACGCCCGATGAATCGCGCCAGCCCACCACGCGCCTGCTATATCCGCCCGTCGCTGCTCGGCCCCGTCGACCAGCTCGGGCCACTGCTGGATCGGTGTGCCGCGCTGGGCTTCAACACGGTCGTGCTGCCCTGCCCGTTCGTACAGGACGAGGCGTGGGTGCAGGCACGGCTGGGCGATGTGGAGCGGCTGGCGCCGGTATTGGGCGGCGGCAAGGCTGCCGAGGGGCTGGCGCGCCTCAGTGCGCTCGGGCGCGAGCGCGGGTTGTGGATCGTCTTGGACGTGCGCCTGGACCAGGTGGCCGGCGACGCGCCGGTGGTCACGGCCATGCCGCACCGGTTCCGGCCGCACCGCACGATCGACGGCGCCCTGCCCGACCCGCGCCGCACGCCCGAAACCGCCGGCGCGGCGATCGCGCGCTTCGGCGACGAGCCGGACGAGCTGACCGACTGGTGGCGCAAGCAGCTGTCGCGCTGGTGCGACGCCGGCATCGCGGGCTTCCGTTGCCTGTGGCCGCAGCGGGTGCCGCCGGCACATTGGCGCTCGCTCATGAGCGGGGTGCGCGCGCAGCGGGAGGCGGCGTTCTGGGCGTGGACGCCCGGTCTTGCGCCGCAGGAGCTGCTGGCGCTTGGCGACTGCGGATTCGACGCGGCGTTCTCTTCGCTGGCGTGGTGGGACTTCCAATCCTCCTGGTACCTGGAAGAGGACGCCCGGTTGCGCCGGTTCGCCGCGGCGATTGCCGTCGTCGACGACCCGCTGCCGCAGGATGCGCCGCCCGCCGGCGGCGACATCGAGTCACGGCAACGCGCGCGCGCGCGCGCCATCGAATTCGCGGCCGCGACCGGCGACGGCCTGCTGATCGCACTGGAGGAGGACAACGGGGAGAAGCTCGACCGCGCCATCGTCCAAGCCAATGCGACCCTCGCCGAGCGAGCGCCGTCGCGCCGCAACAGCCTGCGGCCGCTGTTGATGGGCAGCACCGGTCCGGCGCGGGCGTGGCTGGTCGAGTCCCTTGCAGCCGGGCAATCCACGCCGGCGCAAGCGTCCGCTTCGCCCGCTGGCACACAAATGCTCCTGGTCAACAGCGACGCCAGCCACATCGCCACGGTCGCGACCGCGGAACTGCTGCGCAACGCCGCCGGATTCGGATCGTTCGCACCGCTGCGGCCGCCGGAGGGCAGCCGCATCGATGCCGCCGCCAGCGTCGCGCTGGAGCCGGCCGAGGTACGGGTGTATGCCGCCGAGGCTGCCGCGCCGGTGCTGATCGCGGCCAAGGCCACCCAGCCGATCGCCAAGGCCGCGATCGCCCCGCGGATCGCGATCGAGCACATCAGCCCGAGCGTCGACGGCGGCCGCTTCGCGGTCAAGCGCACCGTCGGCGAGCGCGTGACCGTGCAGGCCGACATCTTCTGCGATGGCCACGACCTGCTGGCCGCCGCGGTCCTGTGGCGCGCGTACGGCGAGCGCCGGTGGCAGTGCGCGCCGATGCGCCAGCTCGGCAACGACCGCTGGTGCGGCGAGTTCACGCTCGGCCGGCTGGGCCGCCATGAGTTCACCGTCGAGGCGTGGCGAGACGTGTTCGCGACCGCGCGCATGGACCTGGAGAAGAAGCGCGCGGCCGGCAAGCTGACCGCGCTGGACGTGAGCGAGACCTGCCAGCTGGTGACCGCGGCCGCCGCCACGAGCGCCGACGCGGCGCTGCGGACGCTCGCCGGACAGCTGAAACAGGCCGAGGACGAGAGCCAGCGTACTGCGCTGCTGGTGGCGCCCGAAACGGCGCAGGCCATGACCCGCGCCGACGGCAAACCGTTCCTGACGCGCTGCGCCACGGTGTTTACTATTGATGCCGAACGGCGCGGGGCCGGCTACAGCAGCTGGTACGAGCTGTTCCCGCGTTCGCAGTCGGCGCCCGGCACCGGCGGTGAGCCGCAGCCTCACGGCACCTTCGACGACGTCATCGCGCGCCTGCCGGGGATCGCCGCGATGGGGTTCGATGTGCTGTACATGCCACCGATCCATCCGATCGGGCGGATCAACCGCAAGGGCCGCAACAACTCGGTGACCGCCGAGCCCGGCGAGCCCGGCAGTCCGTATGCGATCGGCGCAAAGGAGGGCGGGCACGACGCGATCCATCCCGAGTTGGGCACGCTGGATGACTTCCGCCGGCTGGTCGCCGCCGCGGCGGGGCAAGGGCTGGAGCTGGCGCTGGATTTCGCCATCCAGTGCTCGCCCGATCATCCCTGGCTGGACGAGCATCCGGACTGGTTCGCGTGGCGCGCCGACGGCTCGATCCGCTACGCCGAGAACCCTCCCAAAAAATACGAGGACATCGTCAACGTCGATTTCTATGCCGACGGAGCCGTGCCCGATTTGTGGCTGGCGCTGCGCGACGTGGTGGAGTTCTGGGTCAACGAAGGGGTGCGGCTGTTCCGGGTCGACAACCCGCACACCAAGCCGTTTCCCTTCTGGGAATGGATGATTGGCGATATCCGCGCGCGTCATCCGGACGTGGTGTTCCTGTCGGAGGCGTTCACCCGCCCGAGGCTGATGTACCGACTGGCCAAGATCGGGTTTTCGCAGTCCTACACCTACTTCACCTGGCGCAACGACAAGGCCGAGCTCACCGCCTACCTGCAGGAGCTCGCCGACGGCGAGGCGCGCGACTACTTCCGCCCGCACTTCTTCGTCAACACGCCCGACATCAACCCGACGTACCTGCAGACCTCCGGCCGCGCCGGGCATCTCGTCCGCGCCGCGCTGGCGACCACGCTGTCGGGCCTGTGGGGCATGTATAGCGGTTTCGAGCTGTGCGAGGCCACGCCGCTTGCGTCCGGCAAGGAGGAGTACCTGGATTCGGAGAAGTACCAGCTGCGCGCGTGGGATTGGCAGCGGCCGGGCAACATCATCGCCGAGATCACCCGGCTCAACCTGCTACGACGCTTGAACCCGGCGCTGCAGACGCACCTGGGCGTGAGGTTCTACAACGCGTTCAACGAGCACATCCTGTACTTCGGGAAGCGACGCACCGAGCACGAGGACATGATCCTGGTCGCGGTGAACCTCGATCCGCACGCCGCGCACGAGGCCGATTTCGAGCTGCCGCTGTGGGAGTGGGGCCTGCCCGACGATGGTGCCCTGCAGGTCGAAGACCTGTGGCGCGGCACCCGCAGCGTATGGCGCGGCAAGATGCAGCGCATGCGGCTGGACCCGGGTGATCTGCCGTTCGCGATCTGGCGGGTCGGCCCGCCCCGGGCGGAGGTCGCGTGAACGCCGCCACCATCACACCAGCCGCGGACACCGCGCCACACCAGGCCGCCGGTAACGACGGCATTGCGCACGACCCGCTCTGGTTCAAGGACGCGGTGATCTATCAATTGCACGTCAAGTCGTTCTTCGACTCCGACGACGACGGCATCGGCGACTTCGCCGGGCTGATCGGCAAGCTCGACTACATCGCCGGGCTCGGGGTCAACACCCTGTGGCTGCTGCCGTTCTACCCCTCCCCCCGGCGCGACGACGGCTACGACATCGCCGAGTACTGCGCGGTCCATCCCGACTACGGAACCATGGAGGACGTGCGCGGCTTCATCGACGAGGCCCACCGGCGCGGGCTGCGGGTGATCACCGAGCTGGTGATCAACCACACCTCCGATGAGCACCAGTGGTTCCAGCGCGCGCGCCAGGCCGAGCGCGGCTCGCCCGAGCGCGACTACTACGTATGGTCCGACACCGATCATGCGTTCGCCGACACCCGCATCATCTTCTGTGACACCGAGAAGTCGAACTGGACCTGGGACGCCGTCGCCGGCCAGTACTACTGGCACCGGTTCTACTCGCACCAGCCGGACCTGAACTTCGACAACCCGCAGGTGCTCGAGTCGGTGCTCGGGGTGATGCGGTTCTGGCTCGACCTGGGGGTGGACGGGCTGCGCCTGGACGCGGTGCCGTACCTGATCGAACGCGAGGGCACCAGCAACGAGAATCTGCCCGAGACCCACGCGATCCTCAAGCGCATCCGCGCCGAGGTCGACGCGCATTATCCCGATCGTCTGCTGCTGGCCGAGGCCAACATGTGGCCCGAGGATACCCAGCAGTACTTCGGCGACGGCGACGAATGCCACATGGCGTTCCACTTCCCGCTGATGCCGCGCATGTACATGGCGATCGCGCGCGAAGACAGGTTCCCGATCAGCGACATCATCCGCCAGACCCCGGATATCCCGGCCAGCTGCCAGTGGGCGATCTTCCTGCGCAACCACGACGAGCTGACCCTGGAGATGGTCACCGACAGCGAGCGCGACTATCTGTGGCAGACCTACGCCGCCGACCACCGCGCGCGCATCAACCTGGGCATCCGCCGCCGCCTGGCGCCGCTGCTGGAGCGCGACCGCCGCCGCATCGAGCTGATGAATTCGCTGCTGCTGTCGATGCCCGGCACGCCGGTGCTGTACTACGGCGACGAGATTGGCATGGGCGACAACATCCACCTGGGCGATCGCGACGGCGTGCGCACCCCGATGCAGTGGTCGATCGACCGCAACGGCGGTTTCTCGCGCACCGATCCGGCGCGGCTGGTGCTGCCGCCGCTGATGGACCCGCTGTACGGGTTCCAGACCATCAACGTCGAGTCCCAGGAGCGCGACCGGCACTCGCTGCTCAACTGGACCCGGCGCATGCTCGAGGTGCGCAACCGCTACCAGGCGTTCGGCCGCGGCAGCCTGAGCTTCCTGTACCCGCGCAACCGCAAGATCCTGGCCTACCTGCGCGAGCACCACGGCCCGGCCGGCGACGAGGTGGTGCTGTGCGTGGCCAACCTCTCGCGCACCCTGCAGGCGGTCGAACTGGACCTGTCGATGTTCGAGGGACGGGTGCCGGTGGAGATCATCGGTGGCACCTCGTTCCCGCCGATCGGGCAGCTGTCCTACCTGCTGACCCTGCCACCGTACGGCTTCTACTCGTTCCAGCTGGTCGGCGAGGCGCACATGCCGGACTGGCACGTGCCGCCGCCACAACCGATGCCGGAGTACCAGACCCTGGTGGTGCGCGGGCCGCTGGACGGTGGCGGGCTGCTCGACAAGTACCAGGGCCTGCTCGAGCGCGACGTGTTGCCGGTGTACCTGGCCAATCGCCGCTGGTTCGCGGCCAAGGACAAGACGATCGCCGAGACCCTGATCGCGTATGCGCTGGCGCTGCCCGGCAACGGCGGCGACGTGTTGCTGACCGAAGTCGAGGTGGCGTTCGCATCAGGCAAGGGCCGGGACAAAAACCAGGACAGCGAGCGCTACCTGCTGCCGCTGGGCATCGCCTGGGAAGCCGAGGACCTGCCCGCCCTGCCCCAGCAGCTGGCCCTGACCCGCGTGCGCCGCGGCCGCCACGTCGGGTTCCTGACCGACGCGTTTGCGGTGGAGTCGCTGGCCGACACCGTCGTCACGGCGCTGCGTGACGGCACCTGCCTGACGATTGCAGCGCATGCACCGGACGGGGCGAATAAATCGGACGCCGAAATCCGGTTCGAGGCGACCGACCGCCTCGCCCAGGTCGAGTTCGCGGACGACGCCGAGATCCGCTGGCTGTCGGCCGAGCAGTCCAACAGTTCGCTGATCATCGGCAACCATGCGGTGCTCAAGCTGGTCCGGCGCATCGCCGCGGGCATCAATCCTGAAACCGAGATGGGCCGCCGGCTGACCCAGCTCAACTTCCCCAACATCGCGCCGCTGCTCGGCGAGGTCGTACGGGTCGACAGCGACGGGGTGCCGGCCACGCTGATGGTGCTGCAGGGCTTCCTGCAGAACCAGGGCGATGCCTGGCGCTGGACCCTGGACCACCTGCAGCGCTCGTTCGACGAGTACCGCCTGACCGGCCCCGGCGAGGAGCGCCACGACGAACTGCTGGCCGGCTACGACGCCTTCGCCACCGCGGTCGGCGCCCGCCTTGGGCAGTTGCACCAGGCGCTGGCGACGCCGACCGACGATCCCGCGTTCGTGCCGGAGACCGCCGGCGGCGGCCACGTCGATGCCTGGGCCGACTCGGCGCGCGAGCAGCTCCAGCGCGCATTCGCGGCGCTCGAGGCGGTGCCGGGCGAGCACGACGCCCACGGGGATGCCGGGCGGCTGCGCACGCTGCGGCCGCAGCTCGACGCGCTGCTGGGGCGCCTGGCCCAGGCCGCGCCGGGCGCGCTGTTGACCCGCATCCACGGCGACTTCCATCTGGGCCAGATCCTGGTGGTGCAGGACGATGCCTATTTCATCGATTTCGAGGGCGAGCCAGCGCGCTCGCTGGCGCAGCGTCGCGCCAAGACCAGCCCGCTGCGCGACGTCGCCGGGTTCCTGCGATCGATCGACTACGCCGCGGCGGTGCTGGTGCGCGGCGAGGACGGGGTCACCCCGATCGCCCACGAGCGGCTTGATGAGTATCTGCAGAATTTCCGCGGACGTGCCAGCGAGCGCTTTCTTGGTGCGTACCGCGAGGTGGTGAGCACTGCGCCGACGCCGTGGGTCGGCCCCGATGCGATGACGCCGCTTACCGCGCTGTTCCTGATCGAAAAGGCGGCCTACGAGATTGCCTACGAGGCGGCGAATCGGCCCGGCTGGATCGGCGTGCCGGTGCGCGGGTTGGCCGACCTGCTCGAAGGTCTTCTGCAGGAGGCGCGACATGACTGAGCGCAGCCGCACACCCGCCGGCGCAACGCGTCCGGACGCGCCCACGCCGGCCGAACTGATGACCGACCGCGAGGCCCTGCAGGCGCTGGTGCAATCACGCCATGGCGATCCGTTTGCGATCCTCGGCCCGCATCGCGTCGATGGAGTGCGCGTGCTGCGGGTGTGGATGCCGGGTGCGCAGCGAATGGAGGCAATCGGGCGGGTCGGCAGCGCCGCGCTTGATCGTCATCCCCGCGGAGGCGGGGATCCAGCGACTTCAGAGGGCCTGCACGTGTCGGCGCGCGTGGCTCCCGAGCGAAAGTCGCTGGGTTCCCGCGTTCGCGGGAATGACGAGGATGGCGGGCAGGACGGTAATGGCGGTAGTGGCGGTAGTGGCGGTAGTGGCGGTAGTGGCGCTAATGAGCGGACTGACGGTTGGGAGGAGGCACTGCAACCCACCGACCAAGCCGGATTCTTTGTTGGCACCATTCCGGATGGTCCCTACGCGCTGCGCATCCACTGGCCCGACGTTGTCCAGCAGACCGCAGATCCCTATTCCTTCGGCGTCCTGCTCGGCGACCTAGACCTGCACCTGATTGGCGAGGGCCGTCACCTGCACCTGGCCGACAGCCTCGGTGCGCACGTGCAGAGCATCGACGACGTCGATGGGGTGCGCTTCGCGGTGTGGGCGCCCAATGCCAGACGCGTGGCGGTGGTCGGCGACTTCAACGGCTGGGACGGCCGCCGCCACCCGATGCGGCTGCGGCCCTCGGTCGGGGTGTGGGAACTGTTCCTGCCGGGAGTCGCGGCCGGCGCGCACTACAAGTACGAGATCCTCGCCGCCGACGGCACTCATCTGCCGCTCAAGGCCGATCCGCTGGCACGCGCCACCGAGTGCCCGCCGGCCACCGCCTCGGTGGTCGCCAGCGCCGAGGCGTTCGCGTGGAGTGATGAAGCCTGGATGGCGCAGCGTGCCCAGCACAACGCGGCGGCCGCGCCGCAATCGACCTACGAGGTACACGCCGGCTCTTGGCTGCGCCTCGATGACGGTGGCACGCCCGATTGGGATCAGCTGGCCGACCGCCTGATCCCGTATGTCGCATCGATGGGCTTCACCCACCTGGAGCTGCTGCCGATCACCGAGCATCCGTTCGGCGGCTCCTGGGGCTACCAGCCGCTCGGCCTGTTCGCACCGAGCGCTCGCTATGGCTCGCCGGAGGGATTCGCGCGCTTCGTCGACCGCTGCCACCGCGAGCACATCGGCGTGATCCTGGACTGGGTGCCGGCGCACTTCCCCTCCGACGCCCACGGCCTGGCGCGCTTCGACGGCACCGCGCTGTACGAGCACGCCGACCCGCGTGAGGGCTTCCACGCGGACTGGAACACGCTGATCTACAACCACGGCCGCCACGAGGTCAGCGGGTTCCTGATCGCCAGCGCGCTGGAGTGGCTGCAGCGATACCACGTCGACGGCCTACGCGTGGATGCGGTCGCCTCGATGCTGTATCGCGACTACAGCCGCCCGGCCGACGAGTGGATCCCCAACGTGCACGGCGGCCGCGAGAACTACGAGACCATCGCCTTCCTGCGCCGGCTCAACGAGGTCGTAGCCTCGCACTGCCCCGGCGTGGTGGTCATCGCCGAGGAATCCACCGCCTGGCCCGGCGTGACCGCGCCGGTCGCCGCCGGCGGACTGGGCTTCGGCTACAAGTGGAACATGGGGTGGATGCACGACACCCTGGGCTACATCGGCCGCGATCCGATCCACCGCTCGCACCACCACCACGAGCTGACGTTCGGCCTGCTGTACGCGTTTTCCGAGCGCTTCGTGCTGCCGATCTCGCACGACGAGGTGGTGCACGGCAAGGGCTCGCTGCTCGGGCGGATGCCGGGCGACCATTGGCAGCGGTTCGCCAACCTGCGTGCCTACCTGGCGTTCATGTGGTCGCATCCGGGCAAGAAGCTGCTGTTCATGGGCTGCGAGATTGCGCAGGTGCGCGAGTGGAACCACGACGCCCAGATCGACTGGCACCTCCTCGATGACCCGTCCCACCGTGGCATCCAGCAACTGGTGCGCGACCTCAATGCGCTGTACACCGGCACGCCCGCGCTGCACGCGCGCGATGCCGAAGCCGAAGGCTTCCAGTGGATCGTCGGGGATGACAGCGGCAACAGCGTTTTCGCGTTCCTCCGGCACGGGCGCGACGGCGATGCGCCGGTGCTGGCGGTGTTCAACCTGACCACGCAACGCCATGCCCACTACCGCATCTGCGTGCCGCGACCGGGCCACTGGCGCGAATTGTTCAACAGCGACGCGGCCGAGTACGGCGGCAGCGGCGTGGGCAACCTCGGCGGCCTCAAAGCCGAGGCCATCGCCAGTCATGGGCATCGGCACAGCGTGTCGCTGTCGCTGCCACCGCTGTCGGCCCTGCTGCTGGCGCCGGAGAGTCGCTGATGCCGACCCTGCCCGACCGGATCGAGCGCGGCCGGCCCTACCCGCTGGGCGCGTGTTCGGACGGCACCGGCACCAACTTCGCGGTGTTCTCCGAGAACGCGTCGGCGCTGGAGCTGTGCCTGTTCGAGGCCACCGGCCGGCGCCAGATCGGGCGCTACATGCTGCCGGAATTCACCGACGGCATCTGGCACGGCTACCTGCCCAGCGTGCGCGGCGGTCAGCTGTACGGCTATCGCGCGCACGGGCCGTACCAGCCCGAGCAGGGCCACCGCTTCAACCCGCACAAGCTGCTGGTCGACCCCTATGCCCGGATGCTGCACGGCCAGGTGCGCTGGACCGATGCGCTGCACGGCTACCGGCTGAACTCGCCGCGTGCGGACCTCTCGTTCGACCGCCGCGACAGTGCCGCGGCGGTGCCCAAGTCGATGGTGGTCGATGACCACTTCCATTGGCGCGGCGACCGCCATCCAGCGGTGCCGTGGGAACGTACAGTCATATACGAGGCCCACCTGCGCGGGCTGACCCAGCGGCTCGAGCACGTGCGCCCGCACGAGCGCGGCACGTTCGCGGCGCTGGCCGACCCACGGCTGATCGACCACCTCCTGCGGCTGGGCATCACCAGCATCGAGCTGCTGCCGATCCACGCCTTCGTGCAGGACCGGCGGCTGGCCGAACTGAAGCTGCGCAACTACTGGGGCTACAACACCCTGGCGTTCTTCGCGCCCGAGCCGGGTTACGTGCTCGAGCGCAACCTGCACGAGATCCGCCATGCGGTGCAGAGCCTGCACCAGGCCGGCATCGAGATCGTGCTCGACGTGGTTTACAACCATACCTGCGAAGGCAACGAACTCGGCCCGACGCTATCCTTCCGCGGGCTCGACAACGCCAGCTACTACCGCCTGCTGCCCGACAACCCGCGCCACTGCATCAATGACACCGGCTGCGGCAATACGCTCAATACCTCGCACCCGCGCGTGATCCAGCTGATCATGGATTCGCTGCGCTACTGGGTCGAGGAGTTCCACATCGACGGCTTCCGCTTCGACCTGGGCGTGGCGCTGGGCCGCGAAGCGCACGGCTTCGATCCGAACGCCGGCCTGTTCGATGCGATCCGGCAGGACCCGGTGCTGGCGCACGTGAAACTGATTTCCGAGCCCTGGGACCTCGGCCCCGGCGGGTATCAATTGGGCAACCATCCGCCGGGCTTCGCCGAATGGAACGGCCAGTTCCGCGACGATGTGCGCCGCTTCTGGAAAGGCGACGAAGGCCTGCGCGGCGCTCTTGCCGAGCGGCTGCAGGCCTCGGCCGAACTGTTCGATTACGGCGGCCGGCGGCCATGGGCGTCGGTGAACTTCCTCACTGCACACGACGGTTTCACCCTGCACGACCTGGTCAGCTACAACCACAAGCACAACCAAGACAATGCCGAGCAAAACCGCGACGGACACGACGACAACGCCAGCTACAACTGGGGCGCCGAAGGCGAGACCGACGACCCGGCGATCCTGGCCCAGCGCGAGAAGATCAAGCGGGCACTGCTCGCGACCCTGCTGCTCTCCCACGGCACCCCGATGCTGCTCGCCGGCGACGAGTTCGGCCGCACCCAGGGCGGCAACAACAACGCGTACTGCCAGGACAACGAGATCTCGTGGCTGGACTGGTCGCTGCTCGACACCGAGCCCTCGCGCGAGCTGCTGGCGTTCACCTCGCGGCTGGTCGCGCTGCGCCAGGCGCACTTCACCCTGCGCCTGGCGCGCTTCGTGCACGGCGAGAACGAGCCATGGCCGGGCGTGCACGACCTGGCCTGGTTCGACGAGCGCGGGCATCTGATGACCCAGGGCGCCTGGGACAACCCGCAGGGCCGCCTGCTGACGGTCCGGCGCGCGGCCACCCACCACGACGGCCGCATCGAGGTCAGCCTGCTGCTGATCAACGGCAGCCAGAAGGATCGCGAGTTCCGGCTGCCGGGGCCGCCCTTGCCGTGGCTGGCGTTGCTCGACAGCGCACAGCCGCAGGCGGTGGAGCAGCGCGTCGACGGCGCTGATGGTGCGCTCACCGTCGGCGCGCAAAGCGTGCGCCTGCTGGTCGCGCGCCCATCGGCCCCAGCGGCGCGCGAATGAGCCGGTTCGTCCACGAGCTGCCGTTCGGCGCGCAGTGGGCGGCGGCGCAGGCGCGGTTCCGGGTGTGGGCGCCGAGTTGCGGGCGCCTGTCGGTGCGCATCGATGACGGCGACGCAATACCGCTGTCGGAGGCCGGCGACGGCTGGTTCGAAGCACGGATCGATTGCGCGGCGGGCGCACGCTATCGCTACGTACTCGAGGATGGCAGCGCCGTGGCCGATCCGGCCGCGCGTGCGCAGGACGGCGGCGTGGACGCTGCAAGCCTGGTGGTGGATCCGGCGCACTACTCGTGGCAACACGCCGACTGGCGCGGGCGGCCGTGGGCGGAGGCGGTGATCTACGAGCTCCACGTCGGCGCGTTCGGCGGCTTCGCCGGCGTGCAGGCCCGGCTGCAGGAGTTAGCCGCGCTGGGCGTGACGGCCATCGAGCTGATGCCGATCGCGCAGTTCCCCGGCGAGCGAAACTGGGGCTACGACGGTGTGCTGCCGTTCGCCCCGGCCGCGTGCTACGGCACGCCAGACGAGCTCAAGGCGCTGGTCGACGCTGCCCACGGCCACGGGCTGATGGTGCTGCTGGACGTGGTCTACAACCACTTCGGCCCCGACGGCAACGTCATGCCGCGCCTGGCGGCACCATTTTTCAGGGATGACGTCGACACGCCCTGGGGTCCGGCGATCGACTTCCGGCGCCCGCAGGTACGCGACTTCTTCGCCCAAAATGCGCTGTATTGGCTGATGGAGTACCGCTTCGACGGCCTGCGCCTGGACGCGGTGCATGCGATCACCGAGCGCGACTGGCTGCCCGAGCTCGCCGCGAAGATCCGCGCCACCGTGGAGCCCGGCCGACACGTGCACCTGGTGCTGGAGAACGAGCACAACGACGCCGGGCTGCTGCAGCAGGGTTTCGATGCACAGTGGAACGACGACGCCCACCACGTCCTGCACGTGCTGCTGACCGGCGAGCGCGACGCCTACTACGCGGACTACGCCGACGACCCGACCGCCGGCCTGGCCCATTGGCTGGGCGAGGGTTTCGTCTACCAGGGACAGCCCTGCGCGTACCGCGACGACGCCCCGCGCGGCCAGCCCAGCGCCCACCTGCCGACCAGCGCGTTCGTGAATTGCCTGCAAAACCACGACCAGATCGGCAACCGAGCGCTCGGCGAGCGACTGTCGACACTGGCCGATCCGGCCGCCCTGCGCGCGGCGACCGCGCTGTTGCTGCTGACACCGCAGATCCCGATGCTGTTCATGGGCGAGGAATGGAATTCGCGGCAGCCGTTTTTGTATTTCACCGATCACCACGGCGAGTTGGCCGAAGCCGTGCGCGAAGGCCGCCGACGCGAGTTCACTCGGTTCCCGGCGTTCCGCGATCCGGCGCGTCGCGAGGCGATTCCCGATCCCAATGCGCCACGGACGTTCGCAAGCTCGATCCCGGACTTCGAGCAGTCGCGGTCGGATGAGGACTCGGCGCATCGTGCGTTCGTCCAGCACCTGCTTCGGCTGCGGCGCGAGGAGATCGTCCCGCGCCTGCCGGGAACCCGTTCAATCGGCGTCGATGTCCTGGCTCAAGGCGCGGTGCACGCGCGCTGGCGCATGGGCGATGGCAGCGTCCTGTCGGTGCTGGTCAACCTGGGCGCCGGGTCGATTTCGCACGCGCCGCCCGGCACGGGGCGCGTGCTGTATGAAACCACCGCCGGCGCCACCGATGACGCCCGGCGCGGCGAGCTTGCTGCGCACACTGTGGTGGCGTGGCTGGCGCCGGACGGCACAGCCGAGGTGACGCCGTGAGAATCGTTCCGACGCCGTCCCCGCAAAGGCCGTCATCCCTCCGTAGGGTGGGCACGCTTCTGGTGCCCTCCGTCACCGGCTGCGGTGGGCACAAACAACGTGCCCACCCTACGGCGGCTTGCCCTCCGGCCGCGAACAAAGCCAGCGCGAAATCGCCATGAGCAACGCCACGCAAGCCGATCTTGACGACCTGGCAAAGCGCGCCGGCATCTCACCGCGTTGGGACGACTTCCGCGGCAAGACCCACGAGGTCGCGTCCGACACGCTACGCCACCTGCTGTCGGCGCTCGAGCTGCCCTGCGACAGCGCCGGCCAGCTCGCCGACAGCCGCGCACGCCGGGAGGCCGCCTCGCAGTCGCGCGAGCTGCCGCCGCTGATCACCGCTGCCTGCGGCGAGCCGACCGTGCTGGCCGGGCAGAAGCTCGGCAGCAACGCCGCTTTCGAGTTGACGCTGGAACGCGGCGGCCGCCTCGGCGGCCGCCTGCACGAACGCGACGGCGATGCCGTGCTGCCGGCCATCGACACGCCCGGCTACCACCACCTGCTCATCGGCGATACCCGCACGACCGTGGCGGTGGCGCCGCGGCAATGCATCGGCGTGCCCGAGCTGTGCGGCCCGTCATCGGATCCGTCGCGGCCGCCCCGCCCCTGGGGCCTGGCCGCGCAGTTGTACGGGCTCAACATGCCGGGCGATGGCGGCATCGGCACTTACGGCGCACTGGGCCATCTTGCCGCCCGCTTGGCGCACGACGGCGCCGCGGCGCTGGCGGTCAGTCCAGTGCACGCAATGTTCTCGGCCGAGCCGGCGCATTGCAGTCCGTATTCGCCCTCCAGCCGGCTGCTGCTCAATGCACTGCACGTCGATCCGCGCGAAGCCTTCGGCGATGCGGCAGCGCATGCACGCGAAGCGCTCGGGCTGGGCTCCGCGATCGCGCGTCTGGAGGCCGATCCGTTGATCGACTGGAAGGCGGCCGGTGCTGCGCGACTCGCGGTGCTGCGGCGGCTGTTCGATGAGGCGCTGGCGATGGAGCCGGCACTGGTCGCCGCGTTCGAGCAGCATCGTCGCGACGCCGATGCCGCGCTTGAAGACCATGCACGCTTCGAGACCCTGCACGCGCACTTCTTGAGCGAGGGCATCTGGAGCTGGCGCGACTGGCCCGAACCCTATCGCGACCCGCGCAGCGCGGCGGTCGAGCGTTTCGCGCATGAGCATGTCGGCACGGTGCGCTTCCACGCGTTCCTGCAATGGCTCGCCGCGCGCGGGCTGGGCAAGGCGCAACGCGACGCACGCAGCGCCGGCATGCCGATCGGCCTGCTCGCCGACCTTGCGATCGGTTCGGACCCCAACGGCAGCCATGTCTGGTCGCGCCAGCGCGAAACCCTGGTCGGACTCTCGATCGGCGCCCCGCCGGACGAGCTGGCGATGCGCGGCCAGGTCTGGGGCCTGGCGACGCTGTCGCCTACCGCGATGCGCGAGACCGGCTTCAGCGCCTTCATCGAACTGCTGCGCGCCTGCATGCGCCACGCCGGCGGCATCCGCATCGATCACGTGATGGGGCTGATGCGGCTGTGGCTGGTGCCAGAGGGCGCCTCGCCGCTGGACGGTGCTTACCTGGCCTACCCCAAGCAGGACCTGCTGCGGCTGATCGCACTGGAGTCGTGGAGGCACCGCTGCCTGGTGGTCGGCGAGGACCTGGGCACGGTCCCGGCCGGCTTTGGCGACACCCTGGCGGAGGCCGGCGTGCTCGGCATGAGCGTGCTGTGGTTCGAGCGTGATGCCCGCGGCGGTTTCGCGCCGGCGGCGGCATGGCGCAGTCAGGCGATCGCGATGACCACCACCCACGACCTGCCGACCGCGGCCGGCTGGTGGCTCGGGCGTGACATCGAGGTGCGGCGCGAGCTCGGCCTGGCCGATCCCGGGGAGCTCGACGAGCAGCTGGCGCAACGCGAGGACGACCGCGACCGGATGTGGCGCACGATCCACGCCGATAGGCGCGGCGACGGCGACAGCGAACCGCCGCAGCCGGAGAGCGCCGCCACCGCGGAATTCGTCAACGCCGCGGTTGCGCATGTCGGACGCACCCCGGCGGCGCTGACGCTGGTGCCGGTCGAGGACGTGCTCGGCCTGACCGACACGCCCAACGTACCCGGCACCCGCGACGAGCACCCGAACTGGCGACGACGCCTGCCGGCCGATATCGACACGGTGTTCGACTCGCAGCCGGCGCGGCAACGGCTGTCGGCGCTCGATGTGGCCCGCCGGGGGACGCCATGACAGCCGCTGCGGTTGCTTTGAAGCCCTCCTCTTCAAGGGGAGGGTTGGGTGGGGATGGGTTGGCCCTCAAGCGCCAAGTCGACGTCAAACCCAACAGCCAACCCATCCCCATCCCGGCCTTCCCCTTGAAGGGGAAGGAGACAAGCCCTGAAGCCCTCCCCTTCAAGGGGAGGGTTGGGTGGGGATGGGTCGGGCGGGGACGGATCGGCGCTCGACGGCAACAGCAGACTCCCAACAACCCGCTGTCGAGGGGTGCCCAGGGTTCACCATGACCGTACCCGACCCACCCCGCGCCACTGCGCGCCTGCAGTTCAATGCCGGCTTTACCTTGGACGATGCCGCCGCCACCGTCCCCTACTACGCCGCGCTCGGCATCAGCCATATCTACGCCTCCCCACTGCTGGCCGCACGCGCCGGTTCAAGCCACGGCTACGACGTAATCGACCCGGGCCGCATCAATCCCGAGCTCGGCGGTTTAGAGGCGCTGCGGCGGCTGGTCGCCGCACTGCGCGCGCACGGCATGGGCCTGGTGCTGGACATCGTGCCCAACCACATGGCCGCGAGCATCGAGAACCCGTGGTGGCGCGACGTGCTCGAGTGGGGCCGCGACAGCGACTACGCCGACTATTTCGACATCGACTGGAACTCGCCGGACGCCGACCTGCACGGCCGGGTGCTGGTACCGACGTTGGGCCGCGAGCGAGACGACATTCTGGCCGAGGGTGGGTTCCATCTGCAGCTCGATGCAGACGATGCGCAAGCCGGCGCACGCGCAGACCTCATCGCCTCCGCATCCCCTACCGCCCCCGCGCAGCCGCAATCCACGGCGCAGGTGCAGCCACGCCACGGCGGCAGCACCGCCCGGATATACCTCGTCACCGCCGACCAGCGCTTCCCGCTTGCGGCAAGGGCGTATGCGAGGGTGCTCGGCGGAGTCGACGAACTGGTCGGACTCGCACGCCTGTTCGACAGCGCCGCACCCGGCGAGCCCTTCGAGCGGGCGCTCGCCGCGTTGCACGTGCACGCGCGGACCGGCCATGGACGCGCCGCGCTCGATGCCGCGCTCGCGCGCTACGCGTCGGCATCGCCCAGCGGCCGCGAGCGCGTCGACGCGCTGCTCTCGCGCCAGCCCTACCTGCTTGCGCACTGGACCGACGCCTGGCGCCGGATCAACTGGCGCCGGTTCTTCGATATCAACGAGCTGGTCGCGATCCGTCCCGATCGCGAGCACGTGTTCGAGGCCAGCCACGCACTGGTGCTGCAGCTCTACGCGCAGGGGTTGGTCGACGGCCTGCGCATCGACCACATCGACGGCCTGGTCGACCCGCGTGGTTACTGCCGGCGGCTGCGCGAGCGCCTGCATGCAGTGCAGCATCAGCGTCCGGCCGAGGCCGCGCGCGGGCCGGCCTGGCTCATCGTCGAGAAGATCCTCGCGCCCGACGAAACGCTGCGCGGAGACTGGCCGGTCGATGGCACCACTGGTTACGAGTTCATGGATCAGGTCGGCGCGTTGCTGCACGACCTCGATGGCGCGGCGCCAATGGCCCAGCTGTGGCAAGAGCTGGCCGGGCCGGCCGACTACGCGACGCAGGCATTGGCCGCGCGGCGCCAGATGACGCTGCAGAACTTCGCCGCCGATCTCGACGCCACCGTCCGCGCCCTGCAGGCGCTGTCCGGACGCGCCGATGCACCGATCGCCCCGGAGGCGCTGCGCATGGCGCTGGTTGAGTTGATCGTGCACTTCCCGGTGTACCGCACCTACGTGGATGCGGCCGGATGCGATCGGCTGGACGTGCAGATACTGGCCCGGGCCGCGCGATCGGCCCGCGTGTCCGGCGCCGAATTCGACGACGCTACGATGGCGCTGCTGCTGCGTTGGCTGTCGGGCGATGCCCCGCCCGGCGCCGCGGACGAAACCGCGTACGCGATCACCTGCTTCCAGCGCCTGACCCCGCCGGTCGCGGCCAAGGCGATCGAGGACACCACCTTCTACCGCTACGGCCGGCTGCTCTCGCGCAACGAAGTCGGCGCCGAGCCGGACCACTTCGCGCTGTCGGTCGATGCTTTCCACGAGGCTTGTCGGCAACGGCAGCGCACCACGCCGTACACCCTGCTGGCCACCGCCACCCACGACCACAAACGCGGCGAGGATACGCGGGCGCGGCTGGCGGTGCTCAGCGAACTGCCGCAGGTGTGGTCGACCCGGGTGCATGCCTGGCGCGCACGCAATGTGGGCCTGCGCAGCGACGTGGATGGCGCGCCCGCGCCCGATGCCGCTGACGAGCTGATGCTGTACCAGATGCTGGTCGGCGCCTGGCCGCTCGGGCTCGCAGCGGACGACGGCGGCGGCGCGGACGCGTTTGCCGCACGCATTGGCGGCTGGCAGCAGAAATCGCTGCGCGAGGCCAAACGCCATTCCGGCTGGGCGCAACCCAACGAACCCTACGAAGCGGCTTGCCAGAGGTTCCTGCACGCCTGCCTATCATGCGAACCGGGCAACGGGTTCGTTAGCGAGCTGGCGCACTTCGCACAGTCGATCGCCGCAGCCGGCGCTCTCAACAGCCTGACCCAGTCCGTGCTGCGCCTGACCACGCCGGGTGTGCCGGACCTGTATCAGGGCACCGAGTTCTGGGACTTCTCGCTGGTCGATCCGGACAACCGTGCCGCGGTCGACTACCCAGCGCGCGAGGCTGGCCTGCGCGAGCAGCCGCCGCTTGAGCAGTTGTTCCATCAGTGGCGCGACGGGCGCCTGAAACAGCGGCTGATCGGGCGCGTGCTGGCCACACGCCGCGAATGCCCCGCGCTGTTCGCCGACGGCGACTACCACCCGCTGACGCTGCGTGGTGCGCGCGCGACCCACGCGATCGCGTTCCAGCGACGGCACCGCGACGAGGTCGCGGTAGTCATCGCACCGCGCCTGGGCTGGCCGCTGCTGGGACCGGACGCGCAGACGCCCCGGATTGACCCGCAGCGCTGGGAAGATACGACGCTCGACCTGCCGCCGGGCCAGTGGCGTGAAGCCCTGACCGGACACACGCGCCGCCTCGCAGGCGCCACATTGGTGCGGGAACTGCTCGATCCTTGGCCGATGAGCGTGCTGATTGGACAAGCTCGCGGCTGAAGCCGCTCCTATAAATGGTTCCCGGTCCTGTAAGGTGGCCGGGGCTTCACCGCGACCTGCATCGCGCCCATGGGGCGCTCCTACAAAGGCCCGCGTTATTGTAGGAGCGGGCCATGCCCGCGATGTGGAGTGACGCGGCCGCGTGCGTAGCGCCCATGCGGCTCTCCTACAAAGCGCACACCCCGGCCCGCTCAATCGGACGCGGTGGCGCGCACCTCGACATCGACCCCACTGACGAACCAGCCGTCGCGGGTCACCGACACCTCCTGAGTGCCGACGCTGGCCATGCCCAGGCGCTGCATCTGCCCGGGGGAGACCCTCACCCGGTACTCGCCGACCGGCACGCCGGTCACCACGTAGTAGCCGTCGGCGGCGCTGGTGCCGGTAGCCACCACGCGTCCGGCGCCGTCCACCACTTCGATCACCAGGTTGCCGATCTCGCGCCGGCGCTGGTCCTCGAGCAGATAGACGGTGCCGTCGACCTCGCTGGTCATGATCACCGGAAACTGCAGCTGCGCGACTGCGCCCGGCCGCGGTACCACGCGCACGCCTTCGCGGGTGGGCAGCCACTGCGGGTCCTCGAGAGTGTCGGTCAGCACCGCCACATCGGCGTGCCGCAGCACCGGCAGGCGCTCCAGGTAGGCAATGCCCTGCGCGTTCGTCGCAACCGCCTGCCTGCCGTCGTTGATGGAAAAACCGGCGCCTTCAATCGGCTGTTCGCCACGATCAATGCGGCCGTTCATGTTGTCGTCGAGGAACGCCAGTGCCGACACCGCCCCGGTGTTGGCCATCGGCAGCGCATCGAGGTGCCAGTGGCCGGTCCTGGGCTCCCTGCCCATCGCCAGGAACAGGCGCAGGCCGATGCTGAGGTCGCCGCTGGAAGAATAGCCGGCGTTGATGCCCAGCCCGAAGCTGCCGAGACTCTTGGTCAGGCCGGTGGTGTAGAGCGTTTCGGAGGAATCGAACAGGCGGGTCGCCCCGAAGCTCTGCAGGTAGCCGGCGCCAAGGCGCCGATCGGCGGCGATCGCCACGGAAGTCAGGCGGCTGTCGGGCGCGATGGCGTAGTTGAGTTGGCTGCGTACGCTGAACCCATGCACTCGCCGACTCAGCTGCACGGTTGCGTCGGCCAGCTCCTGCGCGTTTGCTCCCTGGCCGTCAAACTCCCGCCAGCGCAATTGCCCGGTCACCGCGGTGCCGCGCACGTTCGCCGACAGTCTGCCGGCAAGATCGATTTGGCTTGCACCGGACTCGCGCACTTCGTGGCCGAGATCGATCGTGAGCGGCAGCCGGACCGAGCCCGACGGCCACGGCAGCCGGCCGTCGGCGCGCAGCGTGGTGCTGGAGCGCACCGGGTCGCCGGCCGGCAGGAACCATTCGCTGGTGAAATCATCGAGCCGCGCATGGCCGGCATTGATCGCCCACCTGCCCAGCCGGGTGCGCAGCGTCGCCTGGACCAGCGAACCGCCATCGCCCGAGCGGGCCAGTTCGGCGCCGACGATCAGCGACCGCCAGTGCGCACGCAGCCCCACGTTCGCGTAGTCCTGCACGATTCCGGCCACGGGTGTCCGCACGATGCCGCCGGTCGCGCCGAGGTGTTCGGTCAGCCCCCAGTCGAACTGCGCCAGTGCGCGCGCGTGGCCATCTTCGTCGCGCTGCTGGGCCACGCTGTAGAAGAACTCGCCGGGCCGGGTCAGCGACTGCTCCAGCAGGAAGGTCTCGCGTTCGACCCGCACCTCGCCCAGTGGGCCGTGAAACACCAGGCGGAACTCGTTGGGCCCGAACAGCAGTTGCAGGTCGTCGAAATGGTAACGCCCGTCGGTGCCGGAGGCCTGGAAACCGACCAGGGCCTCGTTGAAGTACAGCTCCACGTCCCAGCCCGGCGGCAACGGCCCCTGCAAGCTGTGCTGGCCGAAGCTGTCGGGCTGCGACAGCAGCCGGTTGCTGATCACGTAGCCCTCGCCCAGCGCACTGCTGCGGGAGATGTGGGCGACCGCGGGCACCGGCACGCTGCCGACCAGGGCCGTGCGCGCGCGCAGCGGTCCCAGCAGCGCCGCGTCCGGATCCTGCCGCCCCAGCGTGAAGCGGGCGCCGGGCGCGTCGCCACCCGAGGCGGCACTGACGTAGAGCGCGCCCTGCATCCCGAGCACGTCGCCGGTGGCATACGCGGTATAGCGGCTGTCTAGGCTGTTGCGGCCGTTTCCGCCGCGATAGTCCAGGCTCAGGGTCTGATCGATGAAAGGGGTGCCGACCAGCCGGTACGGAATCTCGTGGCGCGGATAGCCCGGATCGGGTCGAGAATCGCGCCCGCCTGCGCGCGCGCCCCTGGCTTCGCGCTCCAGCCGGAACTGCAGCGGCAGCCGTTCGCGCGGCCGCACCTCCAGCGACAACCGCGACAGGTCGACTTCCACGTCGATCGGCAGCCAACGCGCCAGCAGGCGGGTGGAAACGTAGATGTCGTCGGTTCGCAGCTCTACCTGCGCCGGATCGAAGGTTTCGCTCTGCCCCGCCAGCACCACTGTGGCGCGCGCGAGGTCGAGGCCGAAGCTGCGGCCCTGCTCGAGCACGAAGCCACTCGCGGTGCCGCGCCCTGGGTCGGTGGTGATCGCCAGGGTGAGCAGGCGCGACAGTTCGCCCAGCGGCAGCAGGATGTGCTCGCCGGACTGGTAGGCGACGACTGCCTCGGAGACCAGTTGCCGATCGACCCGCACCTCCAGCAGCAGCATGTCCGATTCGCTCGCCGCCTGCTGCGCGGGCGCGGGCGCGGGCGCGGGCGCGGGACGGGCCGGTGCAGGTGCCACGGGTTGGGGTTGGGGCTGGGGCTGGGTTTTAGCCTGCGCCTGGGCGTGCCCGGTCTGCGCCACCAGCAACCCCAGCGCGAGCGCCAACGCACCGCGCCTCAGCGCCACGGCCACACGCGCGCGCGGTGCGAAGTCCGTCCGGTGCATGTGTCGGGCTTCGAGGCTCCTCGCAGCAGGACGACCCGCACCGGCATGAGATCCATCGAGGATGCGGCTCAGGGGAGCCGCAGCGAGGCCTCGGCCAGCAGTGCCCCGCCCTGCTCGGGTTTCTCGCGATAGCGCACCGTGAGCACGCCATCAGCCAGGACCAGGCCGTCCGGCGGGTCCAGCAGCAGCTTGACCTGCCGCACCGCGTTGGGCGTGTACACCGCCACGCCGCCTGCACGTCCGACCACCTGCGCCGCGCCGCCCGTCGGCGCAAAGCTGACAGTGAGGTCGCCGTATACCGATTGGTTGCCGCTGCGCTGCATGTCCAGCGACAGCATTGGTGGCTGGCCGGCGACGGCGCCCTGCAGAGCCAGATCGGTCAGCGACACCTCGGCCGCCGTCTCGCCGTGGCGCACGATCACCGGAATCGATACGCCGATCAGCGCGGTAAGGGCGACGCCGATCTCCTCGGTCTGGCCGGCATCGGTGGTCCCGGCATCGCGCGTTCCGATCGGATCGGGCTGCTGGGCGAACAACAGGTGCGAGCGGTATTCGTCCGGTGCGAGCCCGGCCGGTTTCCTCGCCATGATGCGGATCACCTGTCCCGCACCGGGCGCGAGCCTCACCCGCCGCGGCGAATAGCGCAGCATCGGGTCGGCGAACAGCTCGCCGGCGGCGGGCTCATCGACCTCCGAAAACCCGCCGTGCTCGTCCATCCGCCGGTTGACCAGCGTGATCAGGTAGGTCGCGGCCTCGTCGCTGTTGTTGATGATCTCCATCTGTGCCGAGCGCTGGTTCTGCTCCAGCACGATGCGGGTCGGATGCACCATCAACTGCGCCGATGCCGGAGCGGCGAACAGCGACAGCAGTGCGAGTAGTGCCGTCACTGCCGGCCAGCGCCGCTGGATGCGGGTCATCGGGCCCGCGCCCTGCATGGTGGCTGCGGTCGTGGTTACGGGGTCCATCAAGGACGGCATGGCGTCTTCCTGTTGGCGGGGCTGACACGCCAGACCATAGGCGCATCCGGGTGAATCAGTTGTAGTTGACGACCACCGTGAAGCTGCCTGAGTAGCCGCCGGCGGACTGACCGGCGGCGACCTCGAGTGTGGCGCCTACGTTCAAGGTCAGGCTGCCGCCACCGGACAACACACCGGTGGATGCGGGGCTGCTGGTGAAAGCGTTCACCGGCATGTTCAGGCTGCCATTGCCGAGCGTCACCACACCGTCGGCGGGCAGCGTCACCGCAAAGCTGGTGTTGGCATCGCCGGTGACGACGAACTGCGCTGCCTGGCCGGGGTCGGTGCCAAGCACCACCACGTTGCCCGATGTCACGCGGGCACCATCGGCACCCACGGTGACCGAACCGGGGCCGGCGGTGAAGCTGCCAAAGGCCAATGGCTGGACGTTGCTGATGACTACCTCGGCGGCGGCCGCAGGCCCAAGAGCCGCAGCACATGCCAGTGCGATCAGGAGACGATGCGGATTCGCGGAATGCATCACACCGATCTCGTCAGCAACCGGGATTCACTGCTCGCCAGTCTAAAGAAACAAGGCGGGACATGCCCGCCTTGCTCCGCCAGATCGCGCGGCATCAATGCCGCGCCATTTTCGCTGTCGTGCCGAACGCTCAGTTGTACTCGACGGTGACCTTGACGTTGCCGCTGTAGGTGCCGGCGGCCTGGGTTGCACCGACGGTCAACTTGCCGCCGACATAGATCGACTGCGCACCGGCAGTCAGGGTGCCGGTCGCGACGTTACCGGTGACCGCGTTGCCAGCGGTCAGGTCGCTGAAGGTTTCCAGCGCCATCGTGTTCGGCGTGGTGGCGGTATCCGCCAGGTTGGCGGACGGGGCGATCGCGATGCTGTAGGTGGCATCGGCCTCGCCGGTGACGTCGAACTTGGCTGCGGTAGGCGAGCTGCCGACGGTCGAGAGGATGGCGCCGGTCGCGGTGCGCGCACCGCTGGTGCTGACGGTGACACTGCCGCCTGCACCCGGCGCGAACTCACCAAAAACGAGGTCGACCGCCTTGACGATGGCGATCGGCTTGATGACGGTACCGGTGCCACTGGCGGTGGCCTCGGCCGCGATGCTGGTGGACGCAAACGCGGCAGCACTCAGCGCGATGGCGCTGACGACGATGGTTTTCATGCTCATGGGAATAGCCCCTGGTTAATTGCGAAGTGGTACTCGCGTGGTAGCGAGGCACGGCAACCTGGGCTCATCGGTGCAGGCCGGTGCGGCCTGTCGAGGAATCGCTGAGTTGCATTCGGTAGCCCCGCTGCCATGGGCGAATCGCCTGTAGGCCGGTAGCTTTGCGTCCCGTTCTTTCGAACCGGTATGCCGTTATCGTGCAGGCGCATCATCGGCGCATTCGACGGCCGGTACTGTGTCGAATGTCAAGTTTTCGTTATCTGGTGGTCGGCCCGATGCAATCGGCCGGTTCAAGGCGGCTCAGCGCTCTTTGTAGGAGCGGCTTCAGCCGCGAAGCTGTACATGGCTGCCCGCAGGCGGAAATTTTCGCCGGCCGGATCGAAGAGCTCGCGGCTGAAGCCGCTCCTACAAGGGCGGCGTGCGCGGCTGATGCGGCTCCTACAGGTGCTTGTTGATGCTGGCGAAACCTCGGCCTGCTGAAAGGACTGGAACAGGTGCGCCCGCGCCGCCTGCGGGATTCCGACGCCGTTGTCGGTAGAGGCGGTGGTCGCCGGGGTGTCGTTCATCGGCGCCGGCACCATCTTCGCGCGCCGCGGCAGCGGCACCATCGCCGGCATCACCACCGCCGCCTCGCTGCTCATGGTGGCGGTCATCGGCGTGGCCACCGGTTTCGGCCACTATGTGCTGGCCATGGCAGCGACCGCCCTGACCTTGATCGTGTTGACGCTGTTGAATGCGTTCGAGCGCCTCAAGCTCGGCAAGGATGCGCGCGACGAGCCGGAGGATGGAATCCGCCAACGCGACCGGTAAACGCCGCGGTCCGTCACGTGCGCCAAAAAGAACGGGCCGCTGCGTGCGGCCCGTTCGATGCAATCCATGACTCGCCAGGATCAGCTGCGGATCGGCACCAGGGTGATCTCGACCCGGCGGTTCTGCGCCCGGCCGGCCTCGGTGTCGTTGCTGGCGACCGGGCGGGTCTCGCCGGCACCTATCAGGATGAAACGGTCGCGCATCAGCCCCTGCCCCATCAGGTGGTTGCCGACAGCGGCGGCGCGGCGCTCGGACAACTGCTGGTTGTAGGCATCGGTACCGACGCTGTCGGTATGGCCGGCGACCTCGACGATAGTTTGGTTGTATTCCTGCAGGGTGCCGGCGACGCCGTCGAGCACGTTGTGGAACTGCGGCTGCAGGCTGGCGCTGTCGAAGCCGAAGGTGATGTTGTTGGGCATGTTCAGGGTGATGTTGTCGCCCTGGCGCACGACGTCGACACCGGTGCCCTGCATGCGTTCGCGCAGGGCGCGCTCCTGGCGGTCCTGGTAGTTGCCGATCGCACCGCCGGCCAAGCCGCCGACGCCGACGCCGACCAGTGCACGCTGGCGTCGTTCGGTGGCATCGTCGCCGCTGAGCAGCCCGGCCACCGCCCCGACCGCCGCGCCGATCAGGGCGCCGCGCTGCGTGCGGTTCATGCCGTCCTGTTCCTCCTGCGGTGGATACTGTTGCGGCTGTCCGCCGTAGTAGCCGCCGCCGGTGGTGGCACAGCCGGCCAGCATCGTGGTCATGGCGGCTGCGGCGAGCGCAAGTCTGGTGTGTTTGATCATCGGATTTTTCCCTGACGGTTGGCTGCGGTACTGAATGCGGCACAAGCTAAGCACGCGACCGTAACGGGCGGGTGACGACGCGCTCGCTTCATTCAGATCAACGTTCGAGCAGGGCGAAATACGGCGCCCCATGTGCTGGAGCCTATGTGCCTTTGTAGGAGCGGCTTCAGCCGCGATCCGGGCCCACCAAGCCCACCGGTGCTCCGATCGCGGCTGAAGCCGCTCCTACAGAATTTCGGCACGCGACGGTGCGGACCAAAAGAGAAAGGGCCCGGATTCCGGGCCCTTCCAATGCATCAGGCGTGATGCTTCGACAGTGCTTTAGTTGACGGTGATCGTCGCGGTGCAGGTCGTGGTGCCGGCTTCGCACACCTGGTACTGCAAGTTGACGCTGCCCTTCATACCGGTGTTGTCGGTGTAGCTGGAACCGCCCACGGTCGCGATCTGGCCGCCATCGCGGTAGACGTCAAAGCTGGTGGCGGTCGAGCCGGCCCAGCTGAGGTCCACGTGGATGACGCCCTTCACCTTGTACGAACTGCCGCTCAGGGTGAACGTCGGATCGGGCTCCGGCTCCGGCTCGGTGGTCCCGCCGCCGCTCTGCAACTCCGCCAGCGCGGCATCGGCCTGGATCAGGCCCCAGCCGTAGGAGTCGTCCCGACCGGCATCGCCCAGGTCCTCGGCGGTGACGGCCAGGGCGTTGCGCACTTCCTGGTTGGTCCAGGCCGGGTTGGCGCTCCACACCAGCGCGGCGACGCCGGCCACGTGCGGGGTCGCCATCGAGGTGCCGTCGTAGTAGGCGTAGCCGTTGCCCTGGTTGTCCGGAATAGTGCTGACCGAGGCGCTTGCGCCGATCTTGTTGGCCACCAGGTACTGGCCGTCTTCCTGGCTCATGCTGACCGCCGGGATCGCAGGGCCGGCCGTACCCAGGGTGCCGCTGAAGCCACCGGGCGCGTTGTTGTAGACTACCGCCGCGGCGCCACCGCCGGCGAAGACATTGTTGACCTTGTCGGCGAAGGAAATTGAACCGCGCTCGCACAGCACCACCTGGCCGGTCCAGCTGCCGGCGCTGTCGCACAGACCGCCGTTGACCGTCGCGCCGCTGGCGCTGCCTTCATGGGTGAACTCGAGCGACGAGACGATGTAGGAAATCCCGTCGACCGATGCACTGGCCGAGATCTGCGGCACGGTGCTGAGCACGCCCACGCCCGGCGCCGCCAGTTCGACCTGGTTGGTGCGCTGGGAGAACGTCGCAAGCTGCTTGGTGCTGTCCAGCGCCGCGACCGACACCACGCTGTCGTACGAGGCCGGGTAGCTGTGCGAGGTGTTGCCGTCGTTGCCCGCGGCCGCCACGTGCAGCACGCCGGCGTCGTAGAGCGACTGGAAACCGTTCTCCTCGGTCACGCTGGCGCGACCACCGCCCAGGCTCATGTTGATGACCTTGGCACCGGCCTCGGCGCAGCGGTTGGCCGCATCGATCAGGGTCGAGCTGTAGCTCCAGCCGCAGGTCTCGCCATCGAACACCTTGAGCGTGTACAGCGAAATGGCGCCGGTGTTGACGCCGACCACGCCGACCTGGTTGTTCTTGGCCGCGATCGTGCCGGCCACGTGCGAGCCGTGGCCGCAGGTGTCGTTGTCCCAACCGGTCGGATAGCCGCCGGCCAGGTTGACACCCTGAAAATCCTCGTGGGCGGAATGGATGCCCGAATCGATCACGCAGACGGTGATGCCATCGCCGGTGACGCCCTGCGACCAGACCTGCGGCGCACGCACCATGTCGATGCCGTAGGGCTGCAGCTGCGCCATCGGGTAGCGCGGGGCATCGGATTCGACGTACTCGACGTTTGGATTGTTGCTGATGCCCTGCAATGCCTGCGGCGGCAGGCTGACCGCGAATGCGCGCAGGTTGTCGAAACTGTGGTGGACCGTGCCGCCGGCGCTGCGCAATGCAATTTGCACCTGCGCCTTGCTGCCGGGTTTGAACTTGACCCACACCCGGTCCGGGTCGGGTCCGTCGGCCATCGCCGCGCCGCTGCCAATTGCCATCGTTAAGCCCAGCGCAAGCGCGCTGACGAGTTTCGTGTGCTTCATCGTTTTTATGACTCCCCGCAGAAAATAAAAGTGATGCACGTCTCTAATCTGATGTGCCCGGTCGCTCCCGCGACCTGCACGAACATAGCACCGGATGGGCGCAGCCCCGTGCTGCGCTGCAATATGCGGCGCCGTGCGACAGTGCTGAAAGTACCGGAAACGCGGGTTTCAACGGGTCACTTTGCGGGTTTGCGCCACAACTAAGCCAAGCAGCGCAGCTGCAATTGGCGCGGCAGGCAGCACATTGGACGGACCGGTCGCCCGCGAGCGGCCCGGAGCTTCAGCCACGCGACCGCGCGTAGGCCGCCAACGCAGCCGCTCGCCCCTGCCCCAGATCGACCAGCGGCCGCGGCGGATAGCCGGGCGCAGCCTGGCGCAGTGCGTCGACATCGCGCCACGGGGCGAAGCGCAACGGCACCGGCAGCGACGCGAGCTCCGGCACCCATCGGGCGATGTAGCGGCCATCGCGGTCGAACCGCTCGGCCTGGGTGACCGGATTGAATATGCGGAAGTACGGCGCGGCATCGGCGCCGGTGCCAGCGACCCACTGCCAGCCAAGCGTATTGCTGGCGAGGTCGGCGTCCACCAGGGTGTCCCAGAACCAGCGCGCACCGTGCAGCCAGTGATAGCGCAGGTGCTTGGTGAGATAGCTGGCGACGATCATGCGCACGCGGTTGTGCATCCAGCCGGTGGCCCACAGCTGGCGCATGCCGGCGTCGACGATCGGCACGCCGGTGCGGCCGCTGCACCAGGCATCGAGTGCGTGCTGGCCGACCTGCGCCCAGTCGAAGGTGGCGAACCGCGGGTTGAGGTGTTCTTCGGCCGAGTGCGGGAAGTGGTGCAGCAGGTAATGCGCGAATTCGCGCCAGCCCAGCTCCTTGATCGCGACGTCGATGTCGCCGCCACTGCCGCGGCCACGCTCGGCTTCGAGCATGGTGACCACGCGCCACGGGGCGATCTCGCCGAAGTGCAGGTGCGGCGACAAACGCGAGGTGCCGGTGCGGTCGGGTCGGTCGCGCTGGCCGGCATACCCGCGCAGGGCACCGTCGGTAAAGGCGTCCAGCGCCGCGTGCGCGCCGGCCTCGCCGGGCTGCCACTCGTCCCAGAACTGCTGGTCCCAGCCGCGCAGCGGTGCGAGCTTGAGCGCTTCCAGCGGCACGCCCTTGAGGTCGATCTCGGCGGTGGGCAGGCGCGCCGGCGCCTCATGCGTCTGCGCCAGCCGCCATGAAGCCAGCGCGCTGCGCCAGAACGGGCCGAACACCTTGAACGGCGTGTCCTGCTTGGTCTTGAGCTCCCACGGCTCAAACAGCAGCGCGCCGTTGAAGCTCTCCGCGCGCACGCCGCTGCCGCGCAAGGCGCGCTTGATGCGGATGTCTCGTTGCTGGATCCGCGGTTCGTAGCGCCGGTTCCAGAACACCGCCTCGGCGCCGGTGGCGGCCACCAGCGTCTGCAGGCTCGCCATGCTCGGCCCGAAGAACCGGCGCAGGCGAGAGCCGCGTGCGACCAGGTCGGCATCGAGCGCCGCCAGCGAGCGGTGGCGCCAGGCGTTGGAGGCCGCGCCCGGCGCCCAGGTGCCGTGCTCTTCGGGGGCATGGATATAGACCGGGACCGGCACATAGCCACCCTCCAGCGCCGCCTGCAGCGCCGGGTTGTCGGCCAGTCGCAGGTCGTTGCGGAACCAGACCAGCGCGAGTGGGCGGCTGTCGCGGCGCGTGTGCCCAGCGGTGGTGGGGGTGGTCGGCATCCGAGGCGCCCGGATCGCAGCGCGACCTATCGCTCGACCAACCGGACGCGCCGTGTGAGCGCGCAGGTCAACTCGTAGCCGATCGTGCCCGCCGCCAGTGCCACCCGCTCGACCGGCAGCTCCGGCCCCCACAGCGTGACCGGCGCGCCGACCTGCGCGCCTTCGATGCCGCGCAGGTCAACCGTCATGAGGTCCATCGACACCCGGCCGATAACCTGCGACGACTGTCCGCACACCAGCACCGGGGTGCCGGCGGGCGCGGCACGCGGATAGCCGTCGCCGTAGCCGGCCGCCGCCACGCCCACCGGCATGTCCTCCGGGCACTCCCAGGTGGCCGAGTAGCCGATCCGTTCACCCTTGCACACGCGCTTCACTGCGATCAGCCGCGTCGACAGCGTCATCGCCGCGCGCAGGCCGAAGTCGGCGCCGACCGTACCATCCACCAGTGACATGCCGTACAGGGCACCGCCGGGGCGGATCCAGTCGGCATGCGCGGCGGGCCAGCCGAGCACCGCGGCCGAGTTGGCCAGCGAACGCGCGCCGTCCAGCCCGGCGGTCGCCTCGGCGAACACGCGCAGTTGCGCGCGCGTCTGCTCGCCACTGGAGCCCTCGCGGTCCAACGCGTCGGAGCTGGCGAAGTGGTTCATCAGCACGATGCCGGGGGCGACGTTCGGCGATGCCGACAGCCGCGCATGCGCCTGGTGCACTTCGTCGGGGGCGAAGCCGAGCCGGTGCATGCCGGTGTCGAGCTTGAGCCAGCAGCGGATCGGCTCGCCCGCATCGGCTTGCTCGAGCATCTCGAGCTGGCTGGCGTGGTGGATCACGGCGTCGGCATTCAACGCACGCAGGCGGGCGATGTCGACCGGCTCATTGATGCCCGGCAGCAGCAGGACCGGCTGCGACATGCCGATGGCGCGCAGGCGCTCGACCTCCGACAGGTCCGCGACGCCGAAAGCGTCGGCGCCGGCCAACGCGCGCGCGACGCGCTCCAGCCCGTGGCCGTAGCCGTCGGCCTTGACCATCGCCATGACCCGGCTGTTCGGTGCGCGCTGGCGCATCTGGCCGAGGTTGTGGCGCAGGGCGTCGGTATGGATGGTCGCGCAGATGGGTCGGGCCATGGACCGATTCTAGCGGGCCCGCCCCTGTAGGAGCGGCCATGCCCGCGAGCTTTCCGATCCGAGCACGGGAAGCTACCGACGTCCAGGCAAATCTGGCGCTTCCCTGATCTGGACCATGGCTTCGGCGACCGGTTCTGGATCGCGGCTGAAGCCGCTCCTACACGTTGGGCCTGATGTCTCCGCCGGGTTATTCGAAGCTGCCGATCGAATCGTGTGAAAGGTTGTCGAAGCGGGTGTACTCGCCGAAGAACTTCAGCTTGATCGAGCCGGTGGGGCCGTTGCGCTGCTTGCCGATGATGACTTCGGCCAGGCCCTTGTCGGGCGAGTTTTCCTTGTTGTAGTAGTCGTCGCGGTAGATGAAAACGATCACGTCGGCGTCCTGCTCGATCGCGCCGGACTCGCGCAGGTCGGCCATCACCGGGCGCTTGTCGGCGCGGCTTTCCAGCGAGCGGTTGAGCTGGCTCAGCGCGATCACCGGCACGTTGAGTTCCTTGGCCAGGTGCTTGAGCGAGCGCGAGATCTCGGAAATCTCGGTGGCGCGGTTCTCGTTGTTGCCCGGCACCGCCATCAGCTGCAGGTAGTCGATCACGATCAGGCCGACGTCGTGCTCGCGCTTGAGCCGGCGCGCCTTGGCGCGCAGCACGTCGGGCGACAGGCCCGGGGTGTCGTCGATGAAGATCTTGGCGTCGCGCAGCATGCGGATCGCGCTGGTCACGCGGCTCCAGTCCTCGTCCTCGAGCTGTCCGCTGCGCAGGCGCTGCGCGTTGACCCGGCCGTTGGAGGAGATCAGGCGCAGCGCGAGCTGGCTGGCCGACATTTCCATCGAGAACACCGCCACCGCCTTCTTGGTGCGGATCGCGGCATGCTCGGCCATGTTGAGCGCGAGCGTGGTTTTGCCCATCGCCGGACGCGCCGCGAGGATCAGCAGGTCGGTCGGCTGCAGGCCGGCGGTCATCTCGTCGAACTCGGTGTAGCCGGTCGGCAGCCCGGTGACGCTGCCGCCGGCGGCGAAGCGCGTCTGCAGCACGTCGAAGGCCTCGGTCAGCGCCTTGTTGACCGGCACGAAATCGGTGCGTCCGCGCGCGCCGGCCTCGGCGATCGCGAACACCTGCTGCTCGGCGCTCGACAGGATCTCGCTGCTGTCGCGGCCGTCGGGCTGGAAGCCGTCGTTGACGATGCCGGTGCCGACCTCGATCAGCTGCCGCAGCACCGCCTTGTCACGCACGATCTCGGCGTAGGCGACGATATTTGCCGCCGACGGCGTGGTGCTGGCCAGCTCGATCAGGTACGCGCCGCCGGCGACCTGCTCGGCCTCGCCGATCGACTCGAACCACTCGCCCAGCGTGACCGCATCGAACGGCTTGTTCTTCTCGGCCAGTTCGCGGATCGCGCGGTAGATCAGCTGGTGATCGCGGCGGTAGAAATCCTGTTCGGTGAGCTGATCGGCGACGCGGTCGTAGGCGTCGGGCGCGAGCATCAGTCCGCCGAGCACCGCCTGTTCGGCTTCCACCGATTGCGGCGGTACCCGGAGCTGGTCGACGCGCTGCTCGGCGCGGGTCTCGAAGCGTTTGTCACCACGAAACTCACCACGCAGACCCGGACGTACGTTCATCGGTAGCTTGACTCCCCTGGGCGGCCGGGTCCGTGGCCATGAACTCGACAGCGAGGCTGCATCCTAGGGACTCCGGCTGTGGGTACGCGACGGAACATCCTGTGGATAACCCGGATTTTTATCGGTTCTGCGTCTCAGCCGTTCAGAACGGACGTGTACCTCGCCAAAGTCGCTCGGTCCCCTAAGCCGTCATCCCCGCGAAGGCGGGGATGACGGCATAAAAACGGGGGTTATGACTCATAAAAGCGGGGTTGCCCGCGGCAAAGCGGGTTGACGGCATAAGAGCGGGAACGACGGCTAGGAGCGCGGGGGAACGGCGAATGCCTGGGACCGGGCGCGCCAAAAACGAAGGGCGCCTTGCGGCGCCCTCGTTCAAACCCTGCAATGGACCCGGATCAGGCCGCTTCCGGCGCCACGGTGACCTTGACGGTGGTCTCGATGTCGGCGTGCAGGTGGACGACGACGTCGTACTCACCGGTGCGTCGGATCGCACCCTCGCCCATGATGACCTCGGACTTCTCCACCGGGTGGCCGGCCTTGGTCAGGGCTTCGGCGATGTCGCGCGTGCTGACCGAGCCGTACAGCTTGCCCTCGGCTGCTGCGTTGACGTGGATCGTCACCGCGGCGCCTTCGAGCTTGCCCTGGCGGGCTTCGGCGTCGTCATGCGCGGCCTTGGCCCTGGCTTCGTAGTCGGCGCGCTTGGCCTCGAACTCCGCCAGGTTGGCTTCGGTCGCCGGCGCGGCCTTGCCCTGCGGGACCAGGAAGTTGCGGCCGTAACCGGGCTTGACGGTGACCTTGTCGCCAAGGTTGCCGAGGTTCTGCACTTTCTGCAGGAGGATCAGTTGCATGGTGTTGCTCCGTATTCGTTAGCGACGCCGATGCGCCGCAGCGGGTTGCGCTGTCCGAAAAGTGGCCGCGCTCGAAGTGGCGCTGCCCTCACCCCTGCCCTCTCCCGCAGGCGGGAGAGGGGGAGGTGGTGTCGTCCTGGCGGACGACAGCTTTACTCAAGCATTGTGGTTATCCGTGTACGGGATCAGCGCGAGGAAACGCGCGCGCTTGACGGCCGTCGAGAGCTGGCGCTGGTACTTGGACTTGGTGCCGGTCACACGGCTCGGCACGATCTTGCCGGTCTCGGTGAGGTACTGGCGCAGGGTGTTGAGATCCTTGTAGTCGATCTCCTTGACACCCTCGGCGGTGAACTTGCAGAACTTGCGGCGGCGGAAAAACTTGGACATGGGGGGCGTTCCTTATGCGGCTTCGGCGTCGTCGTCGGCAGGCTTGGCGGTGTCGCCTGCGTTGCCGCCTTCGCTATCTTCGTCACGGCGGCGGCGCTCGCCGCGCTCGGGGCGGTCGCCCCGATCACCGCGATCACCGCGATCACCGCGGTCGGGCTTGTCGCCCTTCTCGTCCTTGAACTTCATGATCAGCGACTGCTCGGTGTCGGCATCGTCGCGCTTCATGACCAGATGACGCAGGATCGCGTCGTTGAAGCGGAACCCGTCGACCAGCTCGGTCAGCACGGCCTGGCTGCACTCGATGTTCAGCAGCACGTAGTGGGCCTTGACCAGGTTGGCGATCGGATAGGCCAACTGGCGGCGGCCCCAGTCCTCGAGCCGGTGGATCTTGCCCTCGCCCGCTTCGATCAAGCCCTTGTAGCGCTCGATCATGGCCGGCACTTGCTCGCTCTGGTCCGGATGGACCAGGAACACGACTTCGTAATGACGCATGGCGTTTTCCTTATGGATATCGGCCGGATCAACGCGATCCCGGGCCGGGTCAGCCCCCCGCCACCCCATCTAAACGGTTCCAGCGGGCGCGGTGGGGCAAGGTTCCCTCGACCGGAGCCGAAGGAAGCCGCGAATTATGGCAGAGTCGACACCTCAGAGGCAATGTGTCTCGAGCAGGTGTAGGAGCGGCGTCAGCCGCGATCGCGAAACCGATCGCCTGGACGGCTTCCATTCGCAGGCCTGTAGGCGGGTTTCAACCCGCCAGCGACAGCCCGCCGCAGGGCGGCGGCGGGTCAAGACCCGCCCTGCCCGTCTGGCGGTGGATATCCGGCTGGCCCAAGTGCCCGTCAGCCGTCCGCAGCTTCGGCCTTCCGCGCCGCGATCCACGCCCGCATATGCGTCTCCAGCGTCTGCAGCGGCACCGACCCGGTCACCAGCACCGCATCGTTGAACGCGCGCAGGTCGAAGTCCTCGCCCAGTTCGCGGCTGGCAAGCTCGCGCAGCTCGGAGATCTTCAGCTGGCCGACCTTGTAGGCCAGCGCCTGGCCGGGCCAGCCGATGTAGCGGTCGATCTCGTTGACCACGTCCTGTTCGGTCTTGGGCGCGTTGGCCATGAAGTAGTCGATCGCCTGCTGGCGGCTCCAGCCCTTGCTGTGCATGCCGGTGTCGACCACCAGCCGCACCGCGCGCCACATGTCGTAGGCGAGCTGGCCCATGCGATCAAAGGGGTCGTCGTACAGGCCCATGTCGTAGCCCAGGCGCTCGGCGTACAGACCCCAACCCTCGCCATAAGCGGTGAAATAGCCGACCCGGCGGAACATCGGCACGTCCGGCAGCTCCATGCCGCGGGCGAACTGGAAGTGGTGCCCCGGCACCGCCTCATGCAACGACAGCGCCATCATTTCCCACTTCGGCCGGACTTCGGGCTTGTACAGGTTGACGTAGTAGTAGCCCGCGCGGCTGCCGTCGACCGCACCGGGCTGGTAGTACGCGGTGGTGGTGTCGGGCGCGATGTTGTCTGGGATCGCCCGCACGCCGTACGGCAGGCGCGGGATCATCCTGGAGATCTTCACCAGCTCCGGGTCGATGCGCTTGGACATCGCCTGGTAGGCCTCGAGCAGCTCCTCGGGGGTCTCGTAGAAGAACTCCGGCGCGGTCCGCAGGTGCTCGAAGAACTCGTTCAGGCTGCCGTCGAAGCCGACCTCGGCCTTGACCTGCTCCATCTCGGCGCGGATGCGCGCGACCTCGCCCAGGCCGATTTGATGGATTTCGTCGGCGGTCAGGTCGGTGGTGGTGAAGTGGCCGGCGAGGAAGTCGTAGTACTCGGCGCCATCGGGCAGATCCGCCGCGGCGATGGTCTGGCGCGATCCCGGCAGGTAGTCGTCCTCGAAAAACACGGCGAAGTCGCGATACGCCGGCACCACGTGCTCAGCGATCACCGCGCGCGCCTGGGTCTGCAGCGCATCGCGCTCGGACGCCGGAATGCTCTCGGGCATGTCGGTGAACGGCTTGTAGAACGGACTCTGCGCCGGGTCCTCGACGATCTGCGCGTCTATCTGGCCGGTCACGCGTTGCATCAGCACCTGCGGCGGTGTGTTGCCGGCCTCCAGACCTTCGCGCATCAGCGCGGTGGTCTGCTCGACCATGGTCGGCACGCCCTCGAGGCGCGCGAGCCAGTCGCGATAGTCCTCGGCGTCGGAAAACGGCAGCACCTCGGCGATGCCCTCGGCGTTCTGGACGCCGCCGCGCTGGTTCAGCGGCCGCTGCCATTCGTTGTACTTCTGCCGCTGCACCGAGCGCTCGAGCTGCCATACGAACACATCGAAGCTGAGCTGGTCCTGGGCCGTGAGCGCATCCCGGTCGATCGCGCGCAACCGCTGCAGCACCGCGCGGTCGGCGGCCTGGCGGGCGCGGAGCGCGTCAAGGCTCAGGTCGGTCCAGCGGTCGTTGTAGCGCTTGTCGCCGCGATAGCTGGCAGTCTCCGGGCTTTCGCGCAGGCCGCGCTCCCATTCTTCCTGAAACAGCTGGTGCAGGGCCTGGCTGGCCGGCGCAACGGCGGTGGCAGGCGCTCTTTCCGAATGGGCCAGCGCCGGCGTGGCGGACAGTGCGGTCGCGATGGCGACGGTGAGCAGCAGGGATCGGATCAAGGCGAAACCTCCGGTGGACGTAGCGGCCGAGTCTAACGCCGCCAAGGCCCCGCACCCCCATGACGAAAGTCGTGTGGTCTCGGCGCTACCCGGGATTTGTAGGAGCGCCCCATGGGCGCGATTGCTCTTGCCGACGAACCGAAGGTAAGGCCATCGCGCCCATGGGGCGCTCCTACAGGGAGACCGCCGGCGCGTCGACCGCCGGACTCGGCAAAGTGCTCAGGCCGTATCGGCGCTGGTGGTGAAGCTCTCGCCGCAGCCGCACTCGTCGGCGGCGTTCGGGTTGCGGAACACGAACTGCTCGCCGAGGCGCTGCTTGACCAGGTCGATCCGGGTGCCGTCGACCAGCGGCAGGCTGGTGTCGTCCACGTAGATGCGCACGCCGTCCTGCTCAAATACGTGGTCGCCCTCGCGCTGGTCCCGGGCCAGGTCGGCGATGTGCTGCCAGCCGGAGCAACCGGTCCGGCTCACTCCGAAACGCAGACCCAGCGCCTCCGGCGTTTCCACCAGGTAACGCTGGACGCGGGCAAGGGCGGCGGGACTGAGCGAGATGGACATGCGCGACTCCGTAATGTTCGTTGATTGTAGCGCTGCCATCCTTGGCGCAGCCTGACCGTCTTCGGCTACTCCTGCCCGGCCATCCGTGGCCGGGCGTTCGCAGACGCGCGAGGCAATGCCTCGCAAGCGCGCCTGCTCACCCGGTAAACTCCGACCTCTCCCATATCGGCCCGAACAGGCCAGGATTCAAGGCATGACGGTGGTCAGCGTCGAACACGCGCTCACGGGCAAGATGCCCGCCGGTGGCGAAGTCACGGTCCGCGGCTGGGTCCGCACCCGGCGCGATTCCAAGGCGGGGCTGAGCTTCGTCAACGTCAGCGACGGCTCCTGCTTCGCGCCGATTCAGGTGGTCGCGCCCGATTCGCTGCCCAACTACGAATCCGAGGTGAAACACCTCACCGCCGGCTGCGCGGTGATCGCCACCGGCACGCTGGTTGCCTCGCAGGGCAAGGGCCAGGGCTACGAGATCCAGGCCGAAAAGGTGGAGGTGGTCGGCTGGGTCGACGACCCGGAAACCTACCCGATCCAGCCCAAGGCGCACTCGCTGGAGTTCCTGCGCGAGGTCGCCCATCTGCGCCCACGGACCAACCTGTTCGGCGCGGTCACGCGTATCCGCCACTGCCTGGCGCAGGCGGTGCACCGGTTCTTCCACGAGCACGGCTACTACTGGATCAACACGCCGATCGTGACCACCAGCGACGCCGAGGGCGCCGGCCAGATGTTCCGCGTTTCGACGTTGGATTTGGCCAACCTGCCGCGCGACAAGAGCGGCGCGGTCGACTTTTCGCGCGACTTCTTCGGCAGGGAAGCGTTCCTGACGGTGTCCGGCCAGCTCAACGTCGAGGGTTACTGCCTGGCGCTGAGCAAGGTCTACACCTTCGGCCCGACCTTCCGCGCCGAGAACAGCAACACCACCCGGCACTTGGCCGAGTTCTGGATGGTCGAGCCGGAGATCGCCTTCGCCGACCTGATGGAGAACGCGCAGGTCGCCGAGGACTTCCTCAAGTACCTGTTCCGCGCGGTGCTGGACGAGCGCGGCGACGACATGGCGTTCATCGCGCAGCGCGTGCAGAAGGACGCGGTCACGCGGCTGGAGAGCTTCGTCAACGCGCCGTTCGAGCGGATCGACTACACCGACGCGATTGGATTGCTGCAGAACTCCGGGCACAAGTTCGAGTTCCCGGTCGAATGGGGCCTAGACCTGCAGACCGAGCACGAGCGCTGGCTGACCGAGCAGCACGTCGGGCGCCCGGTGGTGGTCTACAACTATCCCGAGCACATCAAGGCGTTCTACATGCGCCTGAACGACGACGGCAAGACGGTCGCGGCGATGGACGTGCTGGCGCCGGGCATCGGCGAGATCATCGGCGGTGCGCAGCGCGAGGAGCGCCTGGACGTGCTGGATTCGCGCATGGCGCAGTTCGGCCTGGATGTCGAACACTACGGCTGGTATCGCGACTTCCGCCGCTACGGCACGGTGCCGCACTCCGGCTTCGGCCTGGGGTTCGAGCGGCTGGTGGTGTATGTCTGCGGCCTGTCCAACATCCGCGACGCGATCCCCTACCCGCGCGCGCCGGGCAGCGCGGAGTTCTGATGTGGCGTGCAAGGTGGTCCGAAGGACGCCCTGCCGCATCGATCTTCCTTTTGCGCCTCTCGCGACCTTTGCGGACAAAAATGCCTGAGACCCCATGATCCTGTTCTTCGCCCTTGTCAGCCTGTCGCTCGCCATCGCCGGCGCGACCGCGTTCGTGATCTTCTGGCCGCTGGCACTGGTGCATATCCGCGATTGCCATCCGGCGGTGCTGGCCGAACTCGGCGTCGGCGCCTTCCTCAATCCCGTGGCCCTGCTGTGGCTGCTGCGCGGCGGCTACCGACGTACCGGCGACCGCAACCTCAGCGGCCTGGCGACGCCGGCGCGGCTCGCGCTAATGACGATCATCGCCGGCCTGATCGGGGCCGGCATCCTGTGGCTGCTTTCGACGGTGCTGTCATGAATGAACGATGCGACGAATGGTGGCTGGCGACGCTCGGTCGCACCGTGGTCTGGGCCCGCCTGCGCGTACTCCAGGCCGGCACTGCCGAGGTGTTCGACAGCGACGGCAACATCCTGCCCTACGACAGCGAGGACAGCGCCCGCGCCGCGCTGATGGACGCCGAGTTCGTGGCGCTCGATGGGCTCGACGAGCACGATGCGCAGGATCGCGGACTGGCGCTGGAGGAACTGGCGCCGCCGCAGGGCGACAACGACGACGCGCTGCGCCCACTGATGATGCAGAAGCTGCCGCAACCGCGGCACTGACGCGCCGGGGCTGAACCGACGTTCCCGCCCGCGCCCCAATCCAACACTCGGGAGACAACACATGGACCTGGACCTGACCGGCAAGCATGCGCTGGTGTGCGGCGCCTCCGAAGGCATCGGCCGCGCCGCCGCCCATGAACTCGCCCTGCTCGGCGCCGATGTCACCGTCCTGGCCCGCCGGCCCGAGGCACTCAAGGCGGTGGTGGCGGCCTTGCCGTGCACCGATCGCCAGCGGCACGACTGGATCGCCGCGGACATGGGCGACACCGGGGCGCTGCGCAGCCAGGTCGAGTCGCTTGCGAGCGGGCACCCGGTGCACATCCTGGTCAACAACACCGGCGGCCCGCCCGGCGGACCGGTCAGCAGCGCGGCCGCCGCCGCATTCCTGGATGCCTTCGGCAAACACCTGCTCGCCAGCCACGCGCTGGTGCAGTCGGTGCTGCCGGGCATGCAGCAGGCGAACTGGGGCCGCATCGTCAATGTGGTCTCGACCTCGGTGAAAGAGCCGATCGCCGGCCTGGGCGTGTCCAACACCACGCGCGGCGCCGTGGCGGGCTGGGCCAAGACCCTCTCGCGCGAACTCGCCGCGCAAGGCATCACGGTCAACAACGTGCTGCCGGGATTCACCGAGACCGGGCGCATCGCGCAGATCGTCGGCGACCGCGCCCGCGCCAGCGGCCAGTCCGAGCAGGCGGTCGCCGACGGCATGCGCAGCACCGTGCCGGCCGCACGCTTCGCCCGGCCCGAGGAGACCGCCGCGGCCATCGCGTTCCTGTGCTCGCCGGCGGCCGCCTACATCAACGGCGTCAGCCTGGCGGTCGATGGTGGGCGGATGCAGTCGATCTGACGCTTCGCCAACTGTAGGAGCGGCTTCAGCCGCGATCCGCAATGATCATTGCCGCGTCACTCTCCGATCGCGGCTGAAGCCGCTCCTACAGTTCGTCCCGCGCCCGCGTTAAGCTTGCGAAATGCGCCTGGCACACTGGATAGACGGCAACCCTCGCGACCCCGCCGACGGCCGCTGGCTGGAGGTGTTCGACCCGGCCAGCGGTCGTCGCTATGCCGAAGTGGCCGCGGGCGACGCGACCGTGGTCGAGGACGCGATCGAGGCGGCCGAGCGCGCATTCCCGGCCTGGTCGGGCCTGCCCAACAGCGAGCGCGCGCGCTGGCTGGAAAAGCTCGCCGACGCGCTCGAGGCGCGGCTGGAGTCCTTTGCCCACGCCGAGTCGCGCGATGCTGGCAAACCGATGAAACTCGCTCGCGAGGCCGAGATCCCGCGTGCGATCGCCAACCTGCGCTTCTTCGCCCACGCCGCCACCCAGTTCGCCAGCGAGTCGCACCACGGCCAGGCCGGGCTGAACTACACCCTGCGCCGGCCGCTCGGCGTGGTCGCCACGATCTCGCCGTGGAACCTGCCGCTGTACCTGTTCACCTGGAAGATCGCGCCGGCACTCGCGGCCGGCAACACCGTGGTGGCCAAGCCCTCGGAAGTCACCCCGGTCACCGCGACCATGCTTGGCGAACTTGCCGCGGAGATCGGGTTTCCCAAAGGCGTGCTCAACGTCGTCAACGGGCTGGGCCCGGAGGTCGGCGAGCCGCTGGTGACGCACCCGAAGGTGCGGGCGGTGTCGTTCACCGGCAGCACCGCGGTCGGCCGTCGCATTGCCGGTCTGGCCGGTCCGTTGCTGAAGAAGGTTTCGCTGGAACTCGGTGGCAAGAACCCGACGCTGGTGTTCGCCGACAGCGACTGGCGCGCGCACCTGGACACCATCGTGCGCTCGGCGTTCCAGAACTCCGGCCAGATCTGCCTGTGCGGCTCGCGACTGCTGGTCGAGCGCCGCATCTACATCGAGTTCCGCGATGCGCTGGTCGAACACGCGCTCACGCTGCGCGTCGGCGACCCGATCGACGAGGATAACCAGCTCGGCCCGCTGGTCTCGCAGGCGCAGTTCGACAAGGTGCTGGCTGCCCTCGCCCGTGCCCGCGAGGAAGGCGGCAAGGTGCTGTGTGGCGGCACCGCACTGGACCGTCCCGGCTGGTTCGTCGCCCCTACGGTGATCGAGAACCTCGGCCCCGACTGCGCGAGCAACCGCGAGGAAATCTTCGGGCCGGTGGTGACGCTGCAGCCGTTCGACGACGACGATCATGCGCTAGCGCTGGCCAATACCGGCGACTATGGCCTGGCCGCCTCGGTGTGGACCTGCGACCTCAACCGCGCGCACCGCTTCGGCGCCGAGCTGCGCGTGGGCATGGTCTGGATCAACACCTGGCTGCAGCGCGATCTGCGCACGCCGTTCGGCGGCAGCGGCGCCTCGGGCCTGGGCCGCGAGGGCGGCTTCGAAGCGATGCGGTTCTTCACCGATGCCACCAATATCGGCATCCATCTGGAGTCCTGAATGAAAAAGACCTCGGTTATCGATCTGCTGGGCGTCCTGCGCACGGTCGGCTACGCCATCGCGTTGCTGGCTGCGGCCGTGGCAGTCGGTGTGTGGTTGCTGGGCATGCAGTGGCCGGTCGCGCGGCTGTTCGCCGCCGCGCTCGCCCCCTGGGTCTTGTCCGGACTGATGCTGGCCTGGGTCGGCGGCGTCAGCCGGTGGTTTGTTCGCCGCATGTCTTTCGAAAGTCCGCAGGAGTAAGCCGCTGATGAACTCCCTGTCCGAACTGCTGCGCAAGAACCGCGAATGGGCCGACCGCGTCAACGCGGAAGATCCGGGCTTCTTCGAGCGCCTGTCCCGCCAGCAGGCCCCGAAGTTCCTGTGGATCGGCTGCTCCGATTCGCGGGTGCCGGCCAACCAGATCATCGACGTGGCGCCGGGCGAGGTGTTCGTCCACCGCAACATCGCCAACGTCGTGGTCCATACCGATCTGAACTGCCTTTCGGTCATCCAGTTCGCGATCGACGTCTTGAAGGTCGAGCACATCCTGGTGGTCGGCCACTACGGCTGCGGCGGCGTGCACGCGGCGCTGCACCGCAAGCGGGTGGGCTTGGCGGACAACTGGATCCGCCACGTGACCGACGTCGCCGAAAAGCACGCGCCGGCCCTACGCGCCTTCGCCGACGAGGAGATCCGCCACGACCGCCTGTGCGAGTTGAACGTACTCGAGCAGGTGGTGAATGTCTGCCACACCACGGTCGTGCGCGACGCGTGGAGCCGCGGCCAGCCGGTGTCGGTGCACGGCTGGGTGTACACCCTGCGCGATGGCCGCGTGCATGACCTGGGGATCGACATCGATGCGCCCGACCGGCTGCCGGATACCTACGCCGACGCGCTGGCGCGCATCCAGACCGATCGCGAAGACCGATGACCATGGAGCACCGCTGCAAGATGGGCACCACCCTGGAGCCGCACGATGGCTGACGCGATCCACGCCTCCGGCGCACCCGCGCCAGTCGGCCTGTACCCGCACGCGCGCCGGGTCGGCGGACTGCTGTTCCTGTCCGGTATCGGCCCGCGCGACCCGGCCAGCAACGCCATCGCCGGCAACGTGCACGATGCCGAAGGTCGCCTGGTCGACTACGACATCGAAGCCCAGACCCGCGCCGTATTCGCCAACGTACGCGCGGTACTGGAAGCCAGTGGCGCGCGCTGGGACGACCTGGCCGACGTGACCGTCTACCTCACCGACATGGCGCGCGACTTCAAGGCCTACAACGCGATCTGGGCCGAGTATTTTCCCGACGCCGGCGCCGCCCCGTGCCGCACCACGCTCGGCATCAGCGCACTGCCGACCCCGATCGCGATCGAACTCAAGTGCATCGCCCGACTGAAGGACTGAAATCGGATGCGCCCCTGTAGGAGCGGCTTCAGCCGCGATCATCGGCCCCGGAATGTCCACCGCGGCTGAAGCCGCTCCTACGAAAGCAACGACGAGAAACCAACATGTCTCTTCCCGCGGCGTTCAACCTGCAAGCCTGGATCGACGAAAACCGGCACCTGCTGAAGCCGCCGGTCGGCAACAAATGCATGTTCGACGGCGACTTCATCGTGATGGCGGTCGGCGGCCCCAACCAGCGCACCGACTACCACGTCGACGAGGGCCCGGAGTGGTTCTACCAGTTGGAAGGCGAGATGGTGCTGCGTATCCAGGAGGACGGCCGCGTACGTGACATCCCGATCCGCGCCGGCGAGACCTTCCTGCTGCCGCCACGCGTCCCGCATTCTCCGCAACGAATGCCAGACTCGGTCGGCCTGGTGATCGAGCGCAAGCGCCTGGCGCACGAGGACGACGGCCTGATGTGGTTCTGCGAGCGCTGCAACACCAAGCTGTACGAGGAGTTCTTCCATCTGCACGACATCGAACGGGACTTCCCGCCGGTGTTCGAGCGTTTCTACTCCTCGCGCGAGCACCGCACCTGTGGCAATTGCGGGCATCTGAATCCGGCGCCTGACAAGTACGACGCGCCGGATGCCTAAGAGCTTCTGACGCGGATCGACGCGGATGAAACGCGGATAAGCAGATAAGGATGATAGAAACTGGGGCGGTGACACCGCGGCACCCGTCGTATCCGTTCGAACCGCTTTCATCCGTGTCCATCCGCGTTGATCCGCGTCAAAACAGCCTTTTGAGCACCACCCACCCATGCTGAAAATCGACATCCACGCCCATTACCTGCCGCGCGACTGGCCTGATCTGGCGCGCAAGTACGGCGATGCGCGTTTCCCGGTGATCCATCACACCGACGACGGCCGCCACCGCATCTACAAGGATGGCAAGTTCTTCCGCGAGATCTGGTCCAAGACCTGGGATGCGACCGAGCGCATGGAGGACTACGCGCGTTTTGGGGTGCAGGTGCAGGTGCTGAGCACGGTGCCGGTGATGTTCAGCTATTGGGCGAAACCGCACCACGCGCTGGAGCTGCACCAGGCGCTCAACGACCACATGGCCGACGCCTGCAACGCCCATCCGCGGCACTACGCCGGCATTGGCACCGTGCCGCTGCAGTCGCCGCGCCTGGCGGTGCAGGAACTGGAGCGCTGCATGGACCAGCTCGGGCTGCAGGGCGTGCAGATCGGCAGCCACGTCAACGACTGGAACCTGGACGCGCCGGAGCTGTTCGAGTTCTTCCAGGCCGCCAGCGAACTCGGCGCGGCCATCCTGGTGCATCCCTGGGACATGATGGGCACCGCATCGATGCCCAAGTACTGGCTGCCCTGGCTGGTCGGCATGCCGGCCGAGCAGTCGCGCGCGGCCTGCAGCCTGGTGTTCGGCGGCGTGCTGGAGCGCCTGCCGAAGCTGAAGATCTGCATGGCGCATGGCGGTGGCAGTTTTCCCTACACGATCGGCCGCATCGAACACGGCTTCAACATGCGCCCGGACCTGGTCGCCACCGACAATCCACGCAACCCGCGTGAGTACCTGGAGCGCATGTATTTCGACTCGTGGGTCGCCGATGATCGTGCGCTGCGATACCTGCTCGACACCTGCGGCGTGTCGCGGGTGATGCTGGGTACCGACTATCCGTTCCCGCTGGGCGAACAGGCGCCGGGCGCAGGCATCGCTTCGCTCGATCTGAACGAAGCCGAGCAAGCTCGGCTCTACCATGGCACCGCGCTGGAGTGGCTCGGTTTGCCGAAGTCGCGGTTCGCCTAGCGGCGCCCCGACCTGCGCGAACACCCGAAGCAGACAATCGCGCCCATGGGGCGCTCCTACAGGAAACCGCTGCACCGTGACCGATCTTTTCTCCCAAGACCACGCCCGCGCGCTCGACGCCAATGATCCGTTGCCGACGCTGCGCGACCAATTCCATATCCCCCGCCACGGCGATGCCGAGCAGGCCTACTTCGTCGGCAACTCGCTCGGCCTGCAGCCGCGCGGTGCGCGTGCCCATGTCGAGCAGGTGCTCGACAGCTGGGCGAGCGCTGCGGTCGAGGGCCACTTCACCGGGCCGGCGCAGTGGATGACCTACCACGAGCTGATGCGCGAGCCCCTGGCGCGCGTGGTCGGCGCGAGGCCCTCGGAAGTGGTGGCGATGAACTCGTTGACCGCCAACCTGCATTTCATGATGGCCAGCTTCTACCGGCCCACTCGCGAGCGCCCGGCGATCCTGATCGAGGCCGGCGCATTTCCATCCGACCGCCACGCGGTCGCGTCGCAGCTCACCCACCACGGCTTCGATCCGGCCAGCGAGCTGATCGAACTGCAACCCGACGAGCCCGAGGGCACGTTCTCGATGGCCGCGATTGCAGGCGCCATCGCCGAACACGGCCCGCGCCTGGCGCTGGTGTTATGGCCGGGCGTTCAGTACCGCAGCGGCCAGGCGTTCGATATCGCCGAAATCGTCCGGCTGACCCACGCCCAGGGCGCGGTGTGCGGCTTCGACCTGGCGCACGCAGTCGGCAACCTCGAGCTGGCGCTGCACGACAGCAACGCCGATTTCGCAGTGTGGTGCCACTACAAGTATCTCAACAGCGGGCCGGGCGCGGTCGCCGGCTGCTTCATCCATGAGCGCCACGCGCAGACCGAGCGGCCGCGCCTCGCCGGCTGGTGGGGCCATGAGGCCTCGACCCGCTTCCGCATGGCACCGGAGTTCGTGCCGACACCCGGCGCGGAAGGCTGGCAGCTCAGCAATCCGCCGATCCTCGGGCTGGCGCCGCTGCGCGCCTCGCTCGAGCTGTTCGACCGTGTCGGCATGCGGGCCCTGCGCGACAAATCGCGCCGACTGACCGGATACCTGGAAGCGCTGATCCGTGCGCGCCTGCTGGACACCCTGCAGATCGTGACGCCGGCCGGGCCGGAGAGGCGCGGCTGCCAGCTCTCGCTGCGCGTGGTCGGCGGCCATGAACGGGGGCGCGCGTTGTTCGACTATCTGGCGGCGAACGGCGTGCTCGGCGACTGGCGAGAGCCCGACGTGATCCGCATCTCTCCGACCCCGCTCTACAACACGCATGCCGATGTGTTGCGGTTTGCGCGGGTAGTGGAACAGTGGCAGACAGCCAGCTCTTGAAGCCGTCCGCGCCTGGAAGCGTCGGCTGATTCAGGCAAGCAATCCTTGGTGGCAGGATCTCTGGTCCGCGATCATCGGATAGGTCTTCGGCAAGGAGTCCCGCCTGCGCGGGAATGACAGCATAAAGGGAGCACCTTGAAGTCCAATCAGAACCGACACATCACCCTTATTGGCGCCGGTCTCGCGGGCGCCCTGCTCGCGACCCTGCTGGCGCGGTACGGTTGGCGGGTCGATGTCTACGAGAAGCGCGGCGATCCGCGCCTGAAGGGCTACGAAGGCGGCCGTTCGATCAATCTGGCCCTGGCCGAGCGCGGCCTGCATGCATTGCGGCTGGCCGGCGCCGACGATGCGGTGATGGCGCAGGCGGTGATGATGCGCGGCCGCATGGTCCACTTCGCCGATGGCCGGACCGCCCTGCAACGTTACGGCCGCGACGACAGCGAAGTGATCTGGTCGGTCCACCGCGGCCAGCTCAACGTGGTGTTGCTCGACATCGCCGAGCGCGCCGGGGCGAGGCTGCACTTCAACCGCGCTCTGGCATCGGTCGATTTCGATGCGCGGACCGCATGCCTGGCCGATGACCGCGATGGCAGCAGCCACGTCATCGACTTCGAGAGCCTGGTGGGTGCCGACGGCGCGGGATCGTCGCTGCGGGGTGCGATGAAGGCACGCTGTGAACTCGGCGAGCGCACCGAGTTCCTCGGGCACTCCTACAAGGAGCTGGAGATCCCGCCGACCGCCGATGGCGGCTTCAGCATCGAGCCCAACGCGCTGCACATCTGGCCGCGCGGCCGCTACATGTGCATCGCGTTGCCCAACGACGGGCGCACGTTCACCGTGACGCTGTTTCTACCAAACGAAGGCGACCCGAGCTTCCAGACCGTCCGCACCGGCGCGGACGCACGCGCGCTGTTCGCCAGCGACTTCAGCGATGCGCTGCCGCTGATACCGCAGCTGGAGCGCGACTTCGAACGCAATCCGACCGGCCTGCTGGGCACGCTGTACCTGGATCGCTGGCACCTGGATCAACGCGCGGTGCTGCTGGGCGACGCCGCCCACGCGATGGTGCCGTTCCACGGCCAGGGCATGAACTGCGCGTTCGAGGACTGCGTCGCCCTGGCCGAGCACCTGGATGCCACGGATGACCGTGCCTCCGCATTTTCCGGATTCCAGGCCGAGCGACTGCCCAATGCGCGGGCGATCCAGGCCATGGCGCTGGAGAACTATCTTGAGATGCGCGATCGCGTCGATGACGACGACTACCTTCTGCAGCGGGCGCTGGAGCGGCAGCTGGCCGAACGGCACCCGGAGCGGTTCGTGCCGCGCTACGCGATGGTCACCTTCCAGCGCCTGCCTTATGCACTCGCGCTGCAGCGCGGCAACGTCCAGCGCGAGCTGCTGGTCGAGCTGACCCGCGGTCATGACAACCTGGAGACGCTGGATTGGGATGCGGTCGATGCGATCGTGGCAAAGCGATTGCCGCGCCTGCCCGCCGGAACTGCCTCGCCGCTGTAGGAGCGGCTTCAGCCGCGAAGAGATGGCGGCCACCGACGCCGGCTCACGATCCTCTTCGCGGCTGAAGCCGCTCCTACAGCGCATCAATGCGAAGATGGACGTATGCCCGCCAGCTTTCTGTTCTACGACCTGGAAACCTTCGGCGCCGACCCGCGCCGGACGCGCATCGCACAATTTGCCGCGATCCGCACCGACGCCGAACTCAACGAGATCGGCAAGCCGATCAGCATCTTCGTCAAACCCGCGGGCGACCTGCTGCCCTCGCCGGTCGCCACCCTGATCACCGGCATCGCCCCGCAGCAGGCGCTTCGCGATGGCATGACCGAAGCCGATGCGTTCGCCCTGATCTTCGAGGAAATGTCGCGCCCGGAGACCTGCAGCCTCGGCTACAACTCGCTGCGTTTCGACGACGAGTTCATCCGCCACGGCCTGTTCCGCAACTTCTTCGATGCCTACGAGCGCGAATGGCGCGGCGGCAACTGCCGCTGGGACCTGCTCGACGTGCTGCGCCTGGCCCACGCCCTGCGCCCCGAGGGACTGGTCTGGCCCAAACGCGAGGACGGCGCCACCTCGTTCAAGCTCGAGCACCTGGCCGAGGCCAACGGCGTACGCCAAGGCGATGCGCACGAGGCATTGTCGGACGTGCGCGCGCTGATCGGCCTGGCCCGGAAGTTCAAGGCGGCCCAGCCGAAGCTGTGGGGCTACTCGCTGCGGCTGCGCGACAAGCGCCATTGCGCCACCCTGCTCGACACGATCGCAATGACGCCGGCGCTTCACGTCTCGCAGCGATTCCCGGCCAGCCGCATGTGCGCCGCGCCGATCCTGCCGCTGGCGCGCAACCCGCGCATCGACAGCCGGGTGATCGTGTTCGACCTGACCCAGGAGCCGGATCGCCTGATCGCGCTGGACGCCGATCAGATCGCCGAGCGCCTGTACATCCCGGCCGCCGATCTGCCGGAGGGTGAAAGCCGCATCGCGCTCAAGGAAGTGCACCTCAACCGCTGTCCGGCGCTGGTCTCCTGGTCGCACCTGCGCGAGACCGACTTCGCGCGGCTCTGCATCGATCAGGCCGAGGCCGAGCTGCGCGCGGCACGCATTCGTGAAGCCGGGCCGGCACTGGTCGAAAAAGTGCGACGGGTGTTTGCCGGCGAACGCGAACGCCTGCCGTCGGACGTCGATGCCGCGCTCTACGATGGCTTCATAGCCGACGGCGACAAGCGCCTGTTCCGCCAGGTGCGCGGCACGCCGCCCGAAGCACTGGGGCAGCGCGCGTTCGGTTTCCGCGACCCGCGCATGCCGGAGCTGCTGTTCCGCTACCGCGCACGCAACTGGCCGGAGACGCTGTCGACCGACGAGCGCACGCGCTGGGACGACTACCGCCGACGCCGACTGCAGGAGCCTGGCGTATTGTCGGAGTACAGCTTCGATAGCTTCGATGTCGAACTTGCGCTGCTGCGCGCGCAACGGTCCGGAAGTGCTTCGGCGCTCGCGCTACTGGACCGGTTGCAAGACTGGCGACTGGAGCTGGAACGCGAACTGTCGCCGCCGTAGGGTGGGCACGCCTTTGGTGCCCACCATCGCAGCACCGGGCCACGACGGTGGGCACAGAGAGCGTGCCCACCCTACGGCTCGACCCGGCCGTTTGTAGGAGCGGCTTCAGCCGCGATCTGGTCGGTGCGCCGGCACTCGCAATCGCGGCAAAAGCCGTTCCTACGGTCGAATCGGGCCGGTGCTTTGTGCCACCCTGCAGGCTGCTTGCAAATCCGGCGCCCGTGCTTTGGCCATCTACTTCACTCCCGCCAGCTTCAAGTTCCTGCGCGGCTTGGCGCGCAACAACCATCGCGAGTGGTTCCACGCGCACAAGCCAGACTACGAGGCGCACGTGCGGGCGCCATTCCAGCGCCTGCTGGGCGACCTGCAGCCGGTGCTGGCCGGAGTGAGCCCGCACTACCGATCCGAGCCGAAGACGGTCGGCGGATCGTTGTTCCGCATCCAGCGCGATACCCGCTTCGCCAACGACAAATCGCCTTACAAGTCATGGCAGGGGGCGCGCCTGTTCCACGCGCGCGGGCGCCAAGTCCCAGCCCCTTCCTTTTATCTGCACTTGCAGGCGGGCAAGTGCTTTGTCGGCGCGGGGCTGTGGCATCCCGACTCCGCGACGCTACGCCGGTTGCGCAAGTTCATCCTGGACAACCCCGGCAGCTGGCAAGCCGCCGCGCATGCGAGCACGTTCCGAAAACGTTTCGATCTCGACGACAGCGAGATGCTGACGCGCATGCCACGCGGGTTCCCGGACGACTTCGAATTTGCCAGCGATCTCAAGCGCAAGAACTTTGTTGCGCTGCGCGCACTCGACGACGCCACCATGACCGGGCCGCGCCTGCTGAGCACCCTGCAAACCGATCTTGTTGCGCTGGCGCCATTGGTCGACTATCTGTGCGCTGCGCTTGATCTGGAGTTCTAGGTGGAAACGATGTCGAGATAGGCTGGGCTGACAAGCCCAGCGTTCTGGCGTCGAAGCACGCGGGCATCCGGGAAGAGCTGGGCTTGGCAGCCCAGCCTACGAGAGCTGGATTCTGCCGTGGCGTAAGCTCGACCTTCCATCGACCGGACCACTGCAATGAAGAAATGGATCGCCCTGCTCGCGCTCACCGCCCTGCTGCTGCTCGGCTATGTCGCCGCGGGGCCGTTCCTGACGGTCAACGCGATCCGTGATGCGCTCCGCAGCCACGACACCGCGGCCCTGGCCAAACACGTGGACTTTCCGGCGGTGCGCGCCAGCCTCCGGGTCCAGATCGATGACTACCTGGTCAGGCGCGCCGGGCCCGACATGCAGTCGCATCCGTTCGGCGCGTTCGCGGTGCGGATCGCCAGCGGCATGGCCGGCGGCGCGGTCGATGCCATGGCGACGCCGGCCGGCATTGGCGCGATCCTGGAAGGCCGCAGCGTTCTTCATCGGGTACGTGGCGACGGCATCCGGATCGACGACTCATACGCGCACGCACCACCACGCGACCCGCTGGCAGACGCCCGGTACGGCTTCGAATCGCCCGCACGCTTCACCGCGACCGTAACCAACGAGGACGGCGCACCAGTGGTGCTGGTGCTCACCCGCCGGGGGCTGCGCTGGAAACTCAGCGACATCCGCTTGCCCTTGGGGAGTGCCGAGCTCAGCCGTTGACGGCGCCCGCACGATCAACGCCGGTTGGCCACACCATGCGGTACATGACCGGCGGCGACCAGGCCGCGCGCCGACTCGATATTGTGCTGGGAATCATCGAAGAAGATGTCCGCGCCGAAGGCTTCCAGGAACGGCCCCTTGGGCCGGCCGCCCAGGAACAGAGCCTCGTCGAGGCGGATGCCCCACTCGCGCAGCGTGCGGATGACCCGCTCGTGCGCCGGGACCGAACGTGCGGTCACCAGCGCGGTGCGGATCGGCGAATCCAGCCCGGTCGGCAGCGCGGCCTGCAGGCGGTGCAGCGCATCGAGGAAGCCGCGGAACGGGCCGCCCGACAGCGGCTCCCCCGCACGGCTGCGTTCGTACTCGGCGAACGCCGCGAGCCCACCTTCGCGCGAGACCCGCTCGCCCTCGTCGCCAAAGATCACCGCATCGCCATCGAACGCGATACGCAACTGGTCGTGGCGGTGCTGCGGCGCCGGCTTTGAGGAGTTTGTCCCCGGGAGCAGCGTCGCCGCCGCGACCCCCGCCGCGAGCGCGGCGGTCACGTCCTCGGCATTGGCCGACAGGAACAGGTCGGCGCCGAACGGGCGGATGTACGGGAACGGCGGCGCGCCGTTGCTGAAGGCGGCGCGCTTGATCGACAAGCCGTGGTGGGCGATCGAATTGAAGATGCGCAGCCCGGAATCAGCCGAGTTGCGCGAGATCAGGATCACCTCGACGTGCGGCGCCTCCGGCGGTGAGCCGTCATTGAGCCCGAGCAGCTTGCGCACCAGCGGGAACGCGATGCCCGGCGCCAGCAGATCGTCCTCATGGCTGCGCTGGAACGCGGCATAGGCGTTGATCCCCTCCGCCTCGAACACCGTGTGGCTGTCTTCCAGATCGAACAGGGTGCGCGAGGAGATCGCAACGATCAGCGGATTGGCGGCGGCGTCTGGCATGCGTGCATTGTGCCTTCACGGCGTCGCATGCGCTGCGACGGTCGACCTGGAACTTACCCGTAGGGGCGACGTGAGTCGCGAGCTTCTCGTCCGACCTGAACGTCACTTCCGAAGCAGAAGCTCGCGACTTACCTCGCTCCTACAGAACGGCGCAACGCCGGCCCTCAGCCGCTGGTGAACTGCTCAGCCAGCATGCGCTCCTCGAGGTTGTGCTCGGGGTCGAACAGCAGCGTCACGGTGCGGTCGTGCGACTCGCGGATCTTCACCTCGACCACGTCGCGGACCTCGTGCGAGTCGGCCGTCGCGCTGACCGGACGCTTGTAGGGGTCGAGCACCCGGAAACCCACCTCGGTGTCGGCCTTGAGCACCGCGCCGCGCCAGCGCCTGGGCCGGAAGGCGGCAATCGGGGTCAGCGCCATGACGTTGCCGCCCAGCGGCAGGATCGGCCCGTGCGCGGAAAAGTTGTAGGCGGTGCTGCCGGCCGGAGTCGCGACCAGCACGCCGTCGCAGATCAGTTCCTCTAGCCGGGTCTGGCCGTTGAGGTCGATCGACAGGTGCGCGGCCTGGCGGGTCTGGCGCAGCAGCGATACCTCGTTGTAGGCCAGTGAGCCGACGGTGGCGCCCGACTCGGTCTGCGCGACCATCTCCAGCGGCCGCAGCACCGCCGGCTCGGCCGCGTGGAGGCGCTCGATCAGGCCCTCGCAGCGCTGGTGGTTCATCAGGAAGCCGACGGTGCCGAGCTTCATCCCGTACACCGGCTTGCCGAGGCTGCCGTGGCGGTGCAGCGTCTGCAGCATGAAGCCGTCGCCACCGAGCGCGACCAGCACGTCGGCCTCGCCCGGCTCATGCTGGCCGTGGGCGCCGACCAGTTGCGCGAGCGCGTCCTGTGCGTCATCGGCAGGGCTGGCTACGAAGGCAATGCGGGGGGGCGCGGTCATCGGCGGCTCCGGAGGCATGGACGGCAGGATAACGCGACACGGTCAAGACGTGACCTTCTGTAGGAGCGCCCCATGGGCGCGACCGTCGCCTCCGGTTCGAGCCGCATCCGCCCGAAGGGCTCGCGCCCATGGGGCGCTCCTACAAAAACGGGCGGCGGGTAAAGACCGCCGCCTTTTGCCCTACTCCCCGGCGGCCGCCACCTGGGCCAGCCGGCGCACCGCCACCGATACGGTCGGATAGTCGAGCGTCTTCTGGTTGAGCAGGTCCGACAGCATCGTCTGGGCGAAGCGCAGCGAGATGTCGTCGCGCTGCAACCACGCCGCGACCTTCTCCTCGGCCGGTTTCCTGCCACCACCGGCGAGTATCTGGTTGGCAAGCGCGCGCTGCTGGGTCCCGAGTTCGTCGCGCAGTGCGCCGCGGGCGAGCGCCTGCCAGCGCCCCTCGACCGGCAGTGCATCGATCTGCTCGTGCAGCCATGGCAGATGCAGCGCCGCACCAAGCGCGAAGTAGGCACGCGCCACCTCGGCCGGGGGAAGCTTGCGGGCGTGCGCGACCTCGACGATGTCGCAGCCGAACTCGAGCAGCGGCAGGGTTGCCAACTGCGTCGCCAACGGCGTCGGGAAGCCCTTGTCCTTCCAGTCGCGCAGGCGTGCCTCGAAGCCCTCGCGCCGCACGTCCGACATCGCGGTCGGCAGCGCCTCGCGGACGGTCTTGAGCCCGTCGCCGAAACGCGCCATCGCGGCCGCTATCTCCGGCACCTTGCCCGGACGCGACAGCAGCCAGCGCGACATGGTGCGCAGCAGCTGCCAGATCGTCTGCAGCGCGTCGATCTGCGCCGCTTCCGGCACCCGGCCGTCGAGCGCGTCGATCTGCGCCCACAGATCGCGTGCGTCCAGTGCCTCGCGGCTGATCGTGTAGGCCTCGGCGATTTCCGCCGGGCTGCGGCCGGTGTCCTCGTGCATGCGCATCGCGAAAGTCGCGCCCATGCGGTTGACCATCGAGTTGGTCACCGCGGTGGCGATGATCTCGCGCTTGAGCCGGTGGTGCTCCATCGCCTTGGCGTATTTCGCCTGGAGCGGCTGCGGGAAGTAGCGCACCAGTTCCTTCGACAGGTACGGGTCCTCCGGCACGTTGGAGTCGACCAGTTGCTGGAACAACACCAGCTTGGCGTAGGACAGCAGCACCGACAGCTCCGGCCGGGTCAGGCCTTGGCCGCGGGCCTTGCGGTCGGCGAGTTCGGCGTCCGACGGCAGGTATTCGATCTGCCGGTCGAGCAGGCCCTGCGACTCCAGCGTGCGGATGAAGTGCTGCTTGGATCCGATGCGCGACACGCTCATCCGCTCCATCAGGCTGATCGCCTGGTTCTGGCGGTAGTTGTCGGTCAGCACCAGCGACTCGACCTCCGCAGTCATCTCCGCCAGCAGCTTGTTGCGCGCCGGCAACGTGAGCTTCTTCGCCTGGACCTGGGCGTTGAGCAGGATCTTGATGTTGACCTCGTGGTCGGAGGTATCCACGCCGGCGGAGTTGTCGATGAAGTCGGTGTTGAGCAGCACGCCGTGCTGGCCGGCTTCGATGCGGCCCAACTGGGTCAGGCCGAGGTTGCCGCCCTCGCCCACCACCTTGCAGCGCAGGTCGCGGCCATCCACGCGCAGCGCGTTGTTGGCGCGGTCGCCGACATCGGCGTGGGTCTCGCTGCTGGCCTTGACGTAGGTGCCGATGCCGCCGTTCCAGAGCAGGTCGGCCGGTGCCTTCAGGATCGCACTCATCAGGTCCGACGGGCTCATCGCATGGATGCTGCCGTCGATCCCCAGCGCCTGCCTGACCTCCGGCGTCAAGGCGATCGACTTGGCGCTGCGCCGATGGATGCCGCCGCCCTTGCTGATCAGCGAGGCGTCGTAGTCCTCCCAGCTCGAGCGCGACAGCTTGAACATGCGCTGGCGCTCCTTGTAGGTGCGCGCGGCGTCGGGGTTCGGGTCCAGGAAGATGTGGCGGTGGTCGAACGCGGCCAGCAGGCGGATGTGCCGGCTCAGCAGCATGCCGTTGCCGAACACGTCGCCGGACATGTCGCCGATGCCGACCGCGGTGAAATCCTGTTTCTGGCTGTCGCGGCCCATCGCGCGGAAGTGGCGCTTGACCGACTCCCACGCGCCCTTGGCGGTGATGCCCATGCCCTTGTGGTCGTAGCCGACCGAGCCGCCGGAGGCGAACGCGTCATCGAGCCAGTAGTTGTGCTCGCGGGCGATGCCGTTGGCGATGTCGGAAAACGTGGCGGTGCCCTTGTCGGCGGCGACCACCAGGTACGGGTCGTCCGCGTCGTGCCGCACCACCTCGGCCGGATGCACGACCTTCCCATCGACCAGGTTGTCGGTGATGTCGAGCAGGCCGTTGATGAACATCTTGTAGCAGGCGATGCCTTCGGCCCACACCGCATCACGGTCGCTGGCGGCATCGCCCTTGGGGGCCGGCGGCTTCTTGCTGATGAAGCCGCCCTTGGAGCCGACCGGCACGATCACCGTGTTCTTGACCATCTGCGCCTTGACCAGGCCCAGCACCTCGGTGCGGAAGTCCTCGCGGCGATCGGACCAGCGCAGGCCGCCGCGGGCCACCGGGCCGAAGCGCAGGTGGATGCCCTCCACGCGCGGGCCGTAGACGAATATCTCGCGGTACGGACGCGGCTTGGGCAGGTCGGGCACGAGGTGGGAGTCGAACTTGTAGCTGACGTAGCCCTTCTCGGCGCCGCCGGCGCCGGTCTGGTAGTAGCTGGTGCGCAGCGTCGCCTCGATCACGCCGATGAAGCTGCGCAGGATGCGGTCCTCATCGAGGCTCGATACGCGGTCGAGCAGGGTCTTGAGCACCCGCCGGGTCACGTCGACCTGCAGCTCGCGACGGCCCAGGCGCGATTCGATCACCGGGTGCAACGCGGCCATGGTCGCGGCGTCGCCGCCGGCGAGGCTGTCGAGTTGCTGGCGCAACTGCGCCATGCCCGCCTTCACCTCGGCCTTGCTCTCGCCGCCGGTGCGCGGATCGAAGCGCGCCTCGAACAGCTCGACCAGCAGTCGCACCAGCAGCGGGTAGCGGCTGAAGGTTTCCTCGACATAGGCCTGCGAGAACGGCACGCCGACCTGCTGCAGGTACTTGCAGTACGCGCGCAGCATGCCGACCTGGCGCCACGACAGCCCGGCGGCGATGATCAGGCGGTTGAAGCCGTCGTTTTCGACGTTGCCGCGCCAGATCTGCGCGAACGCCTGCTCGAAATTGACATCGAGCCGGTCGATGTCGAAATCGGCCGTGGTCTCGACCTCGAAATCCTGGATGTAAAGCAGCATGCCGTTGGCGTGCAGGCGGTACGGGTGCTCGGTGATCACCCGCAGGCCCATGTTCTCCATCATCGGCAGCGCATCAGACAGCGGGATGTCGTCGTGCTGGCGATAGAACTTGAAGCGCAGCCCGCCGGTGCCCTGGTGGGCACGGAACAGGCTCAGGCCGAGGTCGTCGGGACTTTCGAGCGCGGCCAGGTGCTCGACGTCGGTCGCGGCGACCTTGGCCGACACGTTCTCGATGTAACCGGCCGGCAGCGCGCGGCCGTAGCTGCTGGCCAGCGCCAGGCCGCGCTCCTCGCCGTTGCGCTGGACCAGCTGCTCGCGCAGGTCGTCCTGCCAGTTGCGCACGATCTCGGCGAGCTCCGCCTCGATCGCGGCGTTGTCGACCTGGATCGCCTCGCCCGACTTGGGCCGCACCAGCAGGTGCAGCTGCGCCAGCGGTGATTCGCCCAGGACCACGGTGGTATCGACGTGCTCGCCGTGCAGCACGCGCCTGAGCATCGCCTCGATCCGCAGGCGCACGTCGGTGTTGAAGCGGTCACGCGGGATGTAGACCAGTCCGGAGAAGAACCGGCCGTAGCGGTCGCGGCGCAGGAACAGCTTGCTGCGCACGCGCTCCTGCAGGCCGAGGATGCCGGCGCTGGTGCGCAGCAGCTCGTCGCCGGTCGACTGGAACAGTTCGTCGCGCGGCAGGCTCTCGATGATGTGGCGCAGCGCCTTGCCGCTGTGGCTGTTGGCTGGCAGCCCGGACTTCTCCATCACGTAGTCGTAGCGCTGGCGCACGATCGGAATGTCCCACGGGCGACGGTTGTAGGCGCTGGAGGTGTAGAGGCCGAGGAAGCGCTCCTCCCGCACCGGTTTGCCATCGGCATCGAAGGTCAGCACGCCGATGTAGTCCATGTAGCCCGGGCGGTGCACGGTGGCGCGGGCGTTGGTCTTGGTCAGGATCAGCGCATCGACCGACCCCGACTGCGGCATGTAGTGGGCGGCCAGCGAGGTCAACGGCCGCGGCTTGCGCGTGTCTTGACCACGCAGCAGGCCCAGGCCGCTGCCTTTGACCGCGGTCAGCACTTCCTCGCCGTCCTTCTTCACCACCTCGTACTCGCGATAGCCGAGCAACGTGAAGTGGTCGTCCGCAGCCCAGCGCAGGAACTCCTGCGCCTCCTCGCGGCCGGCCTCGCTGACCGGCAGCTTGCGCGAACCCAGATCCTCGGCGACCTCGCGCATCCGGCCGCGCATCTGCGACCAGTCGCGCACGATCGCGCGCACATCGGCGAGCACCGCCTGCACCGCCTGCTCGATCTTCGGCATCGCCTCCAGTGGCTGGCGATCGATCTCCAGGTGCATCAGCGATTCGGGTACACCCTCGCCGACCGCGCGCAACTTGCCGCCCTTGTCGCGCTGGAACAGGACCACCGGATGGCCGAGCACATGCACGCCGATGCCCTGCTCGGTCAGCGCCATGGTCACCGAATCGACCAGGAACGGCATGTCGTCGTTGGCGATCTGCAGCACTGTGTGCGGCGAATCCCAGCCGTGGGTCGCCGCGGTCGGGGTGAACAGGCGCACCAGCGCGGTGTCGGGTTTACGCGAACGTGCGAAGTCGAGAAAGTCGCTGGCCAGCGCGGCCCAGCCGGCGGCGGTGTGCTGCGGCAGTTCGTCCTGGCCCATGCGCTGGTAGAACGCCCGCGCGAACGCCTCGCCTTCGGCATGGCGGGCTTTGGGCAGGCGCTTTCGCATCGCCGCGATGATCGGACCGAGGGCGACGGCGTCGGACTTCTCGCCCGAGGCGCGCGCGGACCAACGCGGGGCGGAGCTGGCGGGCGCGGCGCCGGTCTTGCGTGCACGGGTCTTGCCTGCGGGGGTTTTGCCTGCGGGGGGTTTGCGCGTAGTGCTCATGGGAAACGTGAGGTCCGATGCAATGAGGCCCACGCTTTGGCGCGGGCCAGGAACAGGTTCAGGACAGGCAGCGATCGCGACGCGGCGCTGCCGGACACGACACTTCGCAAGTGTCTTGCGCAATCTCTTCGGCGGGACGGATCAGCGGCATTGCGGCGCGGGCCTGCATCAGCGAATGCCGGTCTCGTTGCGCGCGATGACCAGGCGCTGGATTTCGCTGGTGCCCTCGTAGATCTCGGTGATCTTGGCGTCGCGGAAGTAGCGCTCCAGCGGCATCTCCTTGGAGTAGCCCATGCCGCCGTGGATCTGCACGGCCTGATGGGTGATCCACATCGCCGCCTCGGACGCGGTGAGCTTGGCGATCGCCGCCTCGTTGCTGAAACGGCCGCCGTTCTTCTCGGTCTCGCCCTTCTGCCAGGCCGCGCGCAGGGTCAGCAGCAATGCCGCGTCAAGCTTGCACTTCATGTCGGCGATCTTGGCCTGGGTCATCTGGAACGCGCCGATCGGCTGGCCGAAGGCCTTGCGCTCGGTGACGTACTCGAGCGTCGCCTCGTAGGCGGCGCGGGCGATGCCGATGGCCTGGCTGGCGATGCCGATGCGACCGGCGTCGAGCACGCTCATCGCGATCTTGAAGCCGTGACCTTCCTCGCCGAGCATCTCATCGGGTTTGGCGACGTAGTCGTCGAACTCGATCTCGCAGGTCGCCGAGGCGCGGATGCCGAGCTTGGGTTCGGTCTTGCCGCGGGAAAAGCCGGCGCGGTCGCCATCGACCAGGAAGGCGGTGATGCCGCGCGCGCCCTTGTCCGGCGCAGTCATCGCGAACAGCACGAAATACTTGGCGTGCGGCCCGGAGGTGATCCAGCTTTTCTTGCCGTTGATCACGTAGCTGCCGTCGTCCTGCCGGACCGCCTTGCAGCGCATCGCGGTGGCGTCGGAGCCCGACTGCGGCTCGGTCAGTGCGAACGCCCCGATCTCCTTGCCCTCGGCGATGGCGCGCACGTAGAGCTGCTTCTGCTCCTCGCTGCCGAACTTCAGGATGCCGTTGCAGAACAGGGAGTTGTTCACCGACATGATGGTCGAATGCGCGGCATCGCCGGCGGCAATCTCGACCATCGCCAACACGTAGGAGATCGGATCCATCCCGGCACCGCCGTACTCGGCCGGTACCTCGATGCCCATCAGCCCGTTCTCGCCGAGCGTGCGGATGTTCTCCAGCGGGAAGTCGCCGGTGCGGTCGTGGTGCTCGGCACTTGGAGCGATCTTTTCCTGGGCGATGCGACGCGCCACGTCCTGGATCATCAACTGCTCTTCGGTAAAGCGGAAATCCACGTCGGCACCCTCGATTCGGCTGTCTGTAAGCGCGAATTGTAGCGGTGCCGGGGCGATAACCCCATACGCCGACGTTCCTGTAGGGGCGCCTCTTAGGCGCGATGGAAACTGGCAACCCGCGCCCGCACCGGTTCCTGATCGCGCCTGAGAGGCGCTCCTACAGAAACGGGCCGACCACCTTGACCGCCGCCGCCCGCACCACCACACTTATCGCTGTATCGCGATAAATTGATAGAAGGTAATCCGCATGGATCTGGAAGGCTGGTCGTCCCGGCTCAAGGTATTTGCCGACGCCACCCGGGTGCGCCTGCTGGCCCTCCTGGAAACCGAGGAGCTGACCGTGGCGGAGCTGTCGGCGATCACGCGGCTGGCGCAGCCGCGGGTGTCCACCCACCTGTCCAAGCTCAAGGAGGCCGGGCTGGTCCGGGATCGACGCTCCGGCGTGTCGGCCTATTACCGTTTCGACGATGCCGCGCTCGACGTGGCGCAACGCGCGCTCTGGCAGACCCTGCGCGAGGGCAGCGACGACCCGCTGCTGCGCCAGGACGCCGAACGCGTGTCGGCGGTGCTGGCGACCCGTGCGGCCGACCAGAACTGGGCCGATTCGGTCGCCGGCGACATGGAGCGCCACTACTCGCCCGGCCGCACCTGGGAGGCGATGGCGCGCTCGGCCTTGCCGCTGCTGGAGCCCGGCGACGTGCTCGACATCGCCTCCGGCGACGGCGTGATGGCGGAGCTGCTTGCGCCCCATTCCCACCGCTATGTCTGCCTGGATTCCAGCAGCAAGGTGGTGCTGGCCGCCTCCGAGCGCCTGCGCCGGCTGAAGAACGTCGAGGTGCAGGAAGGCGACATGCACGCGCTGCCGTTCGCCGACGCGCATTTCGACCTGGTCGTGCTGATGCATGCGCTGACCTATGCCGACCAGCCGGCCGATGCGGTCGTTGAGGCCGCACGCGTGCTGCGCCCCGGCGGGCGCCTGCTGCTGACCAGCCTGGCAAGGCACGAGCACCGTTCGGTGGTCGAGGCTTTCGGCCACGTCAATCTCGGCTTCAGCGAAAAGGACCTGCAGAAGTTCGCCGGCAAGGCCGGCCTGGAGGTCGCCAGCTGCGAAACCGTCACCCGCGAGCGCCGCCCGCCGCACTTCGCCGTAATCGCGCTGATCGGCCGCAAGCCGGGGCGCCGGAAGGGTTCTTGAACGGCTTTTTGACGCGGATCAACGCGGATGGACGCGGATAAAAAGCGCAGAAGGACGAATCTGAAAAACCCGATCTTCTTTATCCATTTTTCGCTCTGCTCTATCGGCGTGTATCCGCGTTGATCCGCGTCAAATTTTTTCTGGACCCGCCACATGACCACTCTGCCCTGGCTCAACCCCGACCGCACCGAAGCGCTGCAGCATGCGCTGCGCAACCGCATCCTGGTGATCGACGGGGCGATGGGGACGATGATCCAGCAGCACTCGCTGGAGGAGGCCGACTACCGCGGCGAGCGCTTCGCCGAAGGCTTCGACCGCCATTACACGCCGGCCGGTCACGCCCATGGCGCGGGCTGCGGCTGCGCGCACGACCAGCGCGGCAACAACGATCTGCTGAGCCTTAGCCGACCCGAGCTCATCCGCGACATCCACGCGCAGTACCTGGACGCCGGCGCCGACCTGGTCGAGACCAACACCTTCAACTCCACCACCATCTCATTGGCTGATTACGGCCTGCAGCACCTTGCACGCGAGCTCAACCAGACCGGTGCGCGGCTCGCACGCGAAGCTTGCGATGCGGCTCAGGCAGTCACGCCGGACCTGCCGCGCTTCGTGATCGGCGTGCTCGGCCCGACCAGCCGCACCGCCTCGTTGAGCCCTGACGTCAACCGCCCCGGTTTCCGCGCGATCGGCTTCGACGAGCTCGGCACGGCGTACCGCGAAGCGGCCGAGGGACTGATCGACGGCGGCGCGGACGTGCTGATGGTCGAGACCGTGTTCGACACGCTCAACGCCAAGGCGGCGCTGTTCGCGATCGCCGAGGTGTTCGATGCCCGCGGCGCGCGGTTGCCGGTGATGATCTCGGGCACGATCACCGACGCCTCCGGCCGCACGCTGTCGGGCCAGACCGCGGAGGCTTTCTGGTACTCGCTGCGGCATGCGCAGCCGCTGGCGATCGGCCTGAACTGCGCGCTGGGCGCGAAGGACCTGCGGCAGCACGTCGACGTGCTCGCGCAGGTGGCCGACACCTACGTCAGCACCCACCCCAACGCCGGCCTGCCCAACGCGTTTGGCGGCTACGACGAGACGCCCGAGGACATGGCCACCGTGCTGCGCGACTTCGCCGAAGCCGGATTGCTGAACCTGGTGGGCGGCTGCTGCGGGACCACGCCTGCGCATATCACCGCGATCGCCGAGGCGGTGCGGGGTATCGCGCCGCGCGATGTTCCGTCGCTGGCGGATGTTGCTTGATTTTTTGACGCAGATGCACGCGGATGAGCGCGGATAGAGCAAAAAGAAGTCTTTACGTCTTGCGCATCGCGCCGGGGTCGTCGTCCTGAGCAAAGTTGATCTGCTGCTGCGCGGCAAGGCCAAAGCAGATATGCCGCTTCGCCCGGGATGACAAGTCCCGTTCTCCCCTAAACGACAAGTTCCGCTTGTCCTTTTCCAAATTGCTTTTGCCTTATCCGTGTCCATCCGCGTCAATCCGCGTCAAAAAGGCTCTGCCGTGCACATGCCCCCCACCCTCCTCCGCCAGACCCGCCTCAGCGGCCTCGAGCCCCTGCAGATCACGCCGGAGAGCAACTTCATCAACGTCGGCGAGCGCACCAACGTCACCGGCAGTGCGCAGTTCCGCAAGCTGATCAAGGACGACCGCTTCGACGAGGCGGTCGCGGTCGCGCGGCAACAGGTCGAGAGCGGCGCGCAGGTGCTCGACGTCAACATGGACGAGGGGCTGCTCGACTCCGAACATGCGATGGTGACCTACCTCAACCTGATCGCCGCCGAGCCCGACATCGCGCGCGTGCCGGTGATGGTAGACAGCTCCAAGTGGAGCGTCATCGAGGCCGGACTGAAATGCCTGCAGGGCAAGGGCATCGTCAACTCGATCTCGATGAAGGAAGGCGAGGCCGAGTTCCTGCGCCAGGCGCGGCTGGTACGCCGCTACGGCGCGGCGGTGGTGGTGATGGCGTTCGACGAGGACGGCCAGGCCGACACGGTCGAGCGCAAGGTCGCGATCAGTTCGCGCGCGTACAAACTGCTGACCGAACAGATCGGTTTCCCGCCCGAGGACATCATCTTCGACCCCAACGTGTTCGCAATCGCCACCGGTATCGACGAGCACAACGACTACGCGGTCGCCTTCATCGAGGCCACGCGCGAACTCAAGCGGCGCTTCCCCTACAGCCATATCTCCGGCGGCGTCTCCAACGTCAGCTTTTCGTTCCGCGGCAACGAGGCGGTGCGTCAGGCGATCCACGCGGTATTCCTGTACCACGCGATCAGGGCCGGCATGGACATGGGCATCGTCAACGCCGGCGCGCTGCCGCTGTATGACGATCTGGACGCCGAGCTGCGCGACGCGGTCGAGGACGTAGTGCTCAACCGCAATGCCGAGGCCACCGAATCGCTGCTGGCGTTGGCCGAGCGCTACAAGGGCCGCAAGGGCGAGAAGAAGGTCGAGGACCTGGGCTGGCGCGAGCAACCGGTGCGCGCGCGCCTGAGCCATTCGCTGGTGCACGGCATAGACCAGTGGATCGTCGAGGACACCGAGCAGGCGCGCACCGAAGCCAGCCGCCCACTCGATGTGATCGAGGGCCCGCTGATGGACGGCATGAACGTGGTCGGCGACCTGTTCGGGGCCGGCAAGATGTTCCTGCCTCAGGTGGTCAAGTCCGCGCGCGTGATGAAGAAGGCGGTCGCCCACCTGCTGCCCTACATCGAGGCGGAAAAGCTGCGCACCGGCGACACCGGCAAGCCCAAGGGCAAGATCGTGATGGCGACCGTCAAGGGCGACGTGCACGACATCGGCAAGAACATCGTCGGCGTGGTATTGGCGTGCAACAACTTCGAGGTGATCGACCTGGGGGTGATGGTGCCGGCGCAGGTCATCCTTGACCGGGCCCGCACCGAGAACGCCGACCTGGTGGGTCTGTCAGGGCTGATCACGCCGTCGCTGGAGGAGATGAGCCATGTCGCCCGCGAGATGCAGCGACAGGGCCTGGAAATGCCGCTGCTGATCGGTGGCGCGACCACCTCGCGCGCCCACACCGCTCTCAGGATCGACCCGCACTACAAGGCGCCGACGGTCTGGGTGAAGGACGCCTCGCGCGCGGTCGGCGTGGTGCAATCGCTGATCAGCGCCGAACTGCGCACGCCGTTCGTCGCCGCCAACGCCTCCGATTACGCCGAAATCCGCGAGCGCCACAGGAACCGCGGAGACGGCAAGCGCCTGGTGCCGCTGGCGAAGGCACGTGGTCAACGTTTCGACGGCGACTGGACGCACTACGACCCGCCGGCACCGAAGCAGCCGGGGCTGCACGTGTTCGAGGACTACCCGTTGCAGGAGTTGGTCGAACTGATCGACTGGACCCCATTTTTCCAGGCCTGGGAACTGGCCGGGCGATACCCGGCGATCCTGACCGACGAGATCGTCGGCGCGCAGGCGACCGAGTTGTTCAGCGACGCCCGGGCGATGCTCAAGCGCATCGTCGACGAGAAGTGGCTGACCGCGAAGGCGGTGCTGGGACTGTGGCCGGCGAACAGTGTCGGTGACGATGTGCTCGTTGCATCTGTCCCCCAAGGGGACTTCGTTCGGGGCGTAGGAGCGGCTTCAGCCGCGAAGCCGGTTCAGACCGATGCTGAGGTTGTGCCGGGGTCCGGAAATCCGATCGCGGCTAAAGCCGCTCCTACAGGGATGGCGGACCCGACCACGCTTAACTTTCTGCGCCAGCAGGCCGACAAGCCGGCCGAGCGCCCCGACTTCTGCCTGGCCGACTTCATCGCGCCGCAGGACTCGGGCAAGCAGGACTGGATCGGCGCGTTCGCGGTTACCGCCGGCATCGGCATCGAGGCGCACGTGGCCCGCTTCGAGGCCGACCACGACGACTACAACGCGATCCTGCTCAAGGCGCTGGCCGACCGCCTCGCCGAAACCCTGGCCGAGCGCATGCACCAACGGGTGCGCACCGAGTTCTGGGGTTATGCCGCCGACGAGTCGCTCGATGCCCAGGCGCTGATCGACGAGCAGTACCGCGGCATCCGCCCCGCCCCGGGCTATCCGGCCTGCCCCGAGCACAGCGAGAAAGCGACGATTTTCCGGCTGCTGGACGCAGAAGCCAATGCCGGCATGCAGCTGACCGAGAGCTTCGCGATGACCCCGGCGGCGGCAGTGTCGGGCTACTACTTCAGCCACCCGGGCAGCCAGTACTTCGTGGTCGGACGGGTCACCAGGGAGCAGGCGGCGGACTACGCAAAACGCAAGGGCGTGGACCTGGCACAGGCCGAGCGCTGGCTGACGGCGAATCTGGATTACGACCCGGACTAGCCTGCAGGCAGCACTGCACGAGCGATAACGGCCGCCGCGCGGGCAGGCGCGACATCGCCGTTCGCGATACGGATGAGCTCTCTTGCGACCTCGGCCGGCGCCATGTCGTACGCACGGATCACATGGTTGCCCGGACCGTAACTGCCCCATTCGTCGGCATCGGTCGCAGTGAAGATGCCGTAGGTCGGCACGCGCGATGCGCAGGCGAGATGCATGACCCCGCAGTCGGCGCTTGCGTATACCGACAAGGCGGACAACACGCTGGCGAGCTTGCGCAGGTCGCTGGAGAAATACGCCGGATAGCGCGACCCGAGCAGCGAACGGCCAAACGCGGGCACGATTTCGACGATGTGATAACCCTCGCTGAGCGGTTCGAGGGTCTGCAGGAACTGCGCCCACCAGTCGGAGGGAAGCAGCTTGCCGCCGGTCGCATTTGCGAAGACTCCGATCACACCGTGGGGCGCCGGCGACAGTCCATGCGATGCAAGCAACCGCGCGAGCGCTTCGCGCCCCTGTTCGCGCTCGCGCGCGTCGAGGCGGATGTCGGGCACCGGATACGATGCACGCTCGGGCACCTGGCCGAGCGCGGCACGTAGCAGGAACACCGAACGTTGCCCGACGCTTCGCGGCGCATCGGCGATGGCGACCGAATGCGTCACATTGCCGCTCTTCTTGGGGCTGTCGAAGCCAAGCGTGCGCCGGCCCTTGGCCATCATCGTCAGCAGCCGCCCGGTCTGCGACTGCGGATCCGGATCGACCACCAAGTCGTAGTGCTCGCGGCGCAGCCTGCGCCATTCGCGCAGGTATCGCCACGGGCGGCCGAAGCCGTGCCCGGGCAGCTTGAAGATGCAACCGACGTTAAAGTAGCGGCCGTAGATCGCCTCGGCCACCGGACTGCGGGTGACGATGTCGATCCGAGCCCCCGGGTAGACCGCTTGCAGCTCCTGGATCAGCGGCGTCAGCAGCAGCGCGTTGCCTAGCGTGTGGCTGATGTGACAAACCAATATTCGATGGATGCCCGCACTCGGCAGCGGAGCGCCACGCGATGGTTTCGATGTACTACCGAACACGAGCCGCATCGCCGATTGCGCGATGCGCCGACGCAGCCGTGCGAGCCGGAGAGACGAGGTTCGCGACATGGGAAGAAGGTTCTGGTGGAAACCTGAGTTTATCAGTGGCAACCACGGCGGCATCCAGCCTCACCGGTGCTCCGCCAGCGTTTACCAGACCAGGTCGTCGGGCACCTGGTACTGCGGGTCGGCGTACGGGTCGTCCTCGGCCGGCGCGTCGGGGTCGACCTTCAGCGCGACCGCAGGTGCAAATACCTGCTCGGCCTGCGCCAGCAGCTCGGCGGTCACCAGCAAATAACGGCCGTCCATCTGCAGCACGCCCAGCTCGCCGGCATTGAGCGACTTGAGCTGCGCTGGCGTGACATGGATGCGCTTGATCTTGCCGCCATAGGGGAAGTGCCGCGCGATCTCGGCATCGGCGGCGTTGAGCGTCTTGCCGTTGACCAGTTCGGCCAGCTTGGCCCGGGCTTCGCGGCGCTGGCGCGCTTCTTCCTGCCGGGCCTTTTCCGCCGCGATGCGCTCGTCCTTCTCGCGCTGGGCACGGATCGCATAGGCCTTGGCCAGATCGATGTCCTCGCGCGAGCGCGGCTTGCCCTGCCCCGGCCGGGCCGGGCCCGGCCTGGCCGCGCTTCGTGGCGGGGCTGCATTGCGCGCGCCCGTAGGAGCACCGGCGTCACCGCCGCGGCCGCGGCCGCTCTCATGGGGCCGTTGCGGCTGCCCCTCGTGGCGTACGCGCTTCGGGGCGGGCTTGCGCGCGGGCCCGCCGTCGGCGCTGCGCGCCGGCTTGGCTTCGGGCTGGGGAGGCTTGAAGCCCAACCCCATCAACTGGTTGCGAAGGCTGTCGGTCATTGCGGCGTTCAGTAGTGCGGGGGCGGCGGTTCACTGGCCGGGTCGGGCGACTGCGGATCGGCGGACATCAACATGCGCAGTTGCCGCAGCTCCTCCAGCGCCCGGTGCAGCAGCAGAGTATTGCGCGCTTCCTCGTCGCGCGCAGCCGCCAGCGCGTCGCTCAGCTCACCCAGCGCATGTTCCTGGAACGCCAGGCGGGTTTCCAGTTCGACCACGCGCTGCTCGATCGCCGCAGTCATTGCCGGGGATGGGTAATCGAGCGGCCACGGCCGATGCCGTAGTAGCCGATCCCCGCCGCCTCGACATCGTCGGGCTGGTAGAGGTTGCGCCCGTCGAACATCACCGCGTCACGCAGCGACCCACGCAGGCGCTCGAAATCGGGGCTGCGGAACTGCTTCCACTCGGTCACCACCACCAGCGCGTCGGCATCGTCCACGGCGGCGTACTCCGAATCGCACAGCATCAGATCGTCGCGCTCGCCGAACACGCGGCGGGCTTCTTCACCGGCTTCCGGATCGTACGCACGCACGCGCGCACCGGCCTGCCACAGCTGGGTGAGCAGGCGCCGGCTGGAGGCCTCGCGCATGTCGTCGGTGTTGGGCTTGAACGCCAGTCCCCACACCGCGAATGTCTTGCCGGCCAGGCTCTGGCTGTAGTGCCGGGTGATCAACTCGAACAGGTGGCCCTTCTGGCGTTCGTTGACCGACTCGACCGCGCCGAGCAACTGCGGCTCATAGCCGAGGCGCTGCGCGGTGCGTGCCAGCGCCTGCACGTCCTTGGGAAAGCACGAGCCGCCGTATCCTGCGCCGGGGTAGATGAACTGCCAGCCGATGCGCTGGTCCGAGCCGATGCCCTGGCGCACCATCTCGACATCGGCGCCGACGCGCTCGGCGATGTTGGCGATCTCGTTCATGAAACTGATCTTGGTGGCGAGCATCGCGTTGGCGGCGTACTTGGTCAGCTCGGCCGAACGCACGTCCATCACCACCACCCGGTCGTGGTTGCGGTTGAACGGCGCGTACAGCCGCTTGAGCGGCTCGACCGCGGCTTCGCTGCTGGCGCCGATCACGATGCGGTCGGGGCGCATGAAATCGCCGACCGCGTCGCCTTCCTTGAGGAACTCGGGATTGGAGGCGACCTCGAAATCCACTGCCACGCCACGCGCATCGAGCTCCCCGGCGATCGCCGCGCGCACCTGGTCGGCGGTGCCGACCGGCACAGTCGACTTGTCCACCACCACCACCGGCTCCTGCAGGTGCTGGCCGATGGTGCGGGCGACCGCAAGCACGTACTTGAGGTCGGCGCTGCCGTCCTCGTCGGGCGGCGTGCCCACGGCGATGAAGATGATCTCGGCCTGGCTGATCGCGGCGGCCGCGTCGGTGGTGAAATGCAGCCGACCGGCCGCGTGGTTGGCCGCGACCATCGGCTCCAGGCCCGGCTCGTAGATCGGCACGACACCGCGATTGAGGCCATCGACCTTGGCGGCGTCGATGTCGACGCAGGTAATGTCATGGCCGACGTCGGCCAGACAGGTGCCGGTGACAAGCCCGACATAGCCAGTACCGAAGATGGAGACGCGCATTCTGTCGAGATCCTTTCTTTTCTGGTGGAACGACCGCAAGCGCGGGCCGGCACCTGAGGTTACCGGTCGCTACTAAGGGGGGCTTGAGCGCCGGGCATGCGCACACGCGCCCGGCACGTGCGTGGGGGCAGGCGCGGACTATTGCGCGGCAGGCGCGTCGACGATGTCCAGCAGCTCGACCTCGAACACCAAGGTGTCGTTCGGACCGATCGGGCCACCCGGCGTGCCCTGCTCCCCATAGCCGAGCTCGCCGGGGATCCAGAACCGGTACTTGCTGCCGACCGGCATCAGCGCGATGCCTTCCTGCCAGCCAGGCACCACCGCGGCCAGCGGAATCTCGGCGGGCTGGCCGCGATCGTAGGAACTGTCGAAGGTGGTGCCGTCGAGCAGCGAGCCCTTGTAGTGCACGCTGACGGTATCGCTGACGTCCGGCGTGGGGCCTTCGGCGGGGGTCAGCACCTGGTACTGCAGCCCCGACTCGGTGGTCTCCACGTTCGGCTTGCCGGCGTTTTCGGCCAGGAACGCCGCGCCTTGCTCGGCGTTCTCCTCGGCCTGTGCCAGGCGCTCGGCGACCTGCTTGGCCTGCATCTTCTGGGTGAAGCGCTGCTGGACCTGCGCGACCTGCTCCTCGTTCATCAGCGGTGTCTCGCCCGCGAGTGCGGTGGTCATCGCCTCATGCAGGGTGTCCAAGTCGATTTCCTCTTTCAGCGGCTCCAGCGACTTGGCCATCTCCATGCCGATCATGTAGCTGGCCTGCTCTTTCTCGTCGGCCAGCCCGGGGATGGTCAATGCGCCTTCGGTGTCGGCGCCGGCCTCAGCGGCCGCATCGGCGGTCTCGGCATCATCGGCAGTCTGGTTGCAGCCCACGGCTAGGGCCAGGGAGGCTACGGTGAGTACGGCGGCGGTCGAACGCAGGAAACGGGACATCACAACTCCTCGAGAGGGAAAACCAGGCCACCGGCGGACGCAATCCGGTGGCGATCATGCCGGGGGCCATGTTTTAGCAGGTCAGGCGCAACAGGCCGTGCACGGCGGTTGGGGCTGGCGCAGGTCAGTCGGCGCCCGGTCGAGCCGGGTGCGCCGTCCACCGGCGTCAGAGGATCGCCTGCAGCTCCACATCGAACACCAACGTGGCATTGGGCCCAATGGGGCCGCCCGGGGTTCCGCGGGCACCGTAGCCCAGCTCGCCCGGCACCCAGAAACGGTACTTGGCACCGACCGGCATCATCGCCACGCCTTCGGTCCAGCCGGCGATGACTTGGTTCAACGCGAACTCCGCCGGCTGCCCGCGCTCGTAGGAACTGTCGAACACGGTGCCGTCGAGCAGGGTGCCTTGATAGTTCACGCGGACCCGGTCGGTCGCTGTCGGCATCGGGCCAGAGCCCTGGCGCAGCACCATGTACTGCAGGCCGGAGCCGGTGGTGAAGACGCCCTTGACGCTCTTGTTCTTGGCCAGGAACGCCTCGCCTTCGGCCTGGTTGGTCTCCGCGGCGGCCTGGGCCTGCGCTTGGGCGCGGGCCTGCGCCTGCTGGGAGAAATCGCTCAGGACGCTCTGCATCTCCTCCTCGGTCAGCAGGGTCTGCTGGCCCGACAGCTGTGCCCGCACCGCCTGCACCAGCACGGAAAGCTCAATGGCATCCTTGATCTGCAGCAATGAGCGGCCCACCATCAGGCCCCCGACGAGATAGCCGACCTTGTCCGGCGACACGCTCGGCAGCGGAGCGGCTGCATCCGCCGATCCGGTGACGCCATCGCGCGCCATGACCCGCGCGCGCAGCGCCTGATCGGTTTCACGGGCTTCGGCTTCGCTCAGCAACGGCTCGCCTCCGTCGAAGGCATTGCGGATGCCACGCTCGAACGCCGCCAGGTCCATGTCCGGACCGACTGGCTTGATCGAGCTGCCCACATCCATGCCGATGGCGTAGCTGACCCGCTCCTTTTCGTTGTCGAGCGCGGTTTTTTCCTGGGCGATGGCCGAAGCCCCAATCAGCGCCGCCGCGGTGGTCAGCATCACGGCGATGCCGCGCACGAAAGCCTTCATCCGGAACTACTCCTGTGATCTCTGGATATGACCGGGACATCGGCCCAACAGCGGCCGATCCCGGTAGACGGACCCGCTCGCGCCACGGTAGTGCGACGCGAAGCGGGCCATTGTCGCGGCACCACGCGGCCGCGGCAATCGCAGTTGCCAAAGCCCCGTTCAGCATGCGTCGAGGGCGCTAGTCATCGCGGCGGCGCCCGCGGCCGTTGCAGGAGCGCGCCGTGCGGGGCGGGTCTGGGCGCGATCGCCGCCGCATGTGCCGCCCGGTCACACCACGCGTTCCACCGGCATGGCCGCTCCCGCACACCCATGACTTCAGTTGGGTACCCGGCCCCACCCAAGGGTATTGACGCGCCGAAACTAGGTGTTATAGTCACCTACAACACCGGTTTAGCAATCAGCAGGATGACCCCATGAACCGCAAGCTGCACAATTCTCTGACCGCCTTGATGGCAAGCGCCGCCGTGCTGGTGCTGGGCCTGGTCGCAGCCACTCCGGCCGCGCCCTCAGGCAACGAAGTCGGCACGCAGCCGATCACGTACGAAGCCCCGGCACCGGCCAGCGGCTTCGACCAGCTCACCGCCGTCGCCCGGGCAGAAGCCGCCGCGACCGTCATCCGCGCCGATCTTTCCGAGATCGACACCCTGGCCGACGCCGCCGCGCTGACCGCCGAACTGGCGGCTGCCGCTGCACTCGCGGCCGCGTTCCAGCAGGCCTCCTCGGCGCCACAGGACAGTGGCGACCAGGTTCCATCGCACCCGCCACGCAAGACCACGCGCCGTAACCGGCAGACCCTCGTCATGCCTTTTTTCTCATTCGCACCGCGGGGTTGACTCGATGACCGCTATCCAATGGAGCGATGGCGCTCCAATCTACCGCCAGCTGAAGGAACGCGTCGTGGCAATGATGCTCGACGGCATCCTCAAGCCCGGCGATGCCCTGCCCTCGGTAAGGCAGGTCGCCGCCGAGTATCAGCTCAACCCCATCACCGTCTCGCGCGCCTACCAGGAGTTGGCGGACGAGGCCCTTGTCGAAAAACGTAGAGGATTGGGCATGTACGTGACCGAAGAAGCCGCCAGGAAGCTGCTAGTCAACGAGCGCGAACGATTCCTGACCGAAGAGTGGCCGCTGGTGCTGGAGCGCATCCTGCGACTCGGGCTCAGTGCCGAAGAGTTGCTGAAGGTGGCCCCGGCCCAGGCAGGTGCACGATGAATGCCCCGCTCGATACCGCCCCCAAGGCCGACACCGCGCTTGCCTCCGCACCGGTGATCCGTGCCCGCGGCCTGCGCAAGGCCTACAGGAACAAGCTGGCGCTGGACGACGCCGCGTTCGACATCCCCGCCGGCCGCATCATCGGCCTGATCGGTCCCAACGGCGCCGGCAAGACCACCGCGCTGAAGGCGATCCTCGGGCTGATCCCGTACCAGGGCGAGCTCAGTGTGCTCGGCCGTGACCCCTGCACCCAGCGCGACGAGCTGATGCGTGATGTCTGCTTCATCGCCGACGTCGCGGTGCTGCCGCGCTGGATCCGGGTGCGCGAGGCGATCGAGTTCGTCGCCGGCGTGCATCCGCGCTTTGACCGGGCCCGTTGCGAGCGATTCCTCGCCGGCACCCAGCTCAAGCCGCAGATGCGCGTGCGCGAGATGTCCAAGGGCATGATCGTGCAACTGCACCTGGCGCTGGTGATGGCGATCGACGCCAAGCTGCTGGTGCTCGACGAGCCCACCCTCGGCCTGGACATCCTGTACCGCAAGCAGTTCTACCAGCGCCTGCTGGAGGACTACTTCGACGAGGAAAAAACCATCCTAGTCACCACCCACCAGGTCGAGGAAATCGAGCACATCCTCACCGACCTGATGTTCATCCAGAACGGCAAGGTCGTGCTCGATACCGAGATGGACACCCTGGGCGAGCGGTTCGTCGAGGTACTGGTCAACCCCGACCAGGCCGAGCAAGCTCGTGCGCTCGGTCCACTGGACGAACGCGCCCTGCCCTTCGGCAAGACCGTGATGCTGTTTGACGGCGTGCCGGCCGAGCGGCTGTCCGGCCTCGGCGAAACCCGCACCCCCGGCCTGGCCGATTTGTTCGTGGCCACCATGAAAGGGACCTACGCATGAACGCGCTCGACACCACCGCCCAGGCCGCCCCGCGCGCCGCTGCGCAGCCCGTCCACCCGACCCACAAGTTCAAGCTGCTGCTCAAGCGCGAGTACTGGGAGCACAAGGGCGGCTTCCTGTGGGCGCCGCTGATCGCCGGCGGCATTTCCCTGCTGTTGACGCTGATGGCGATCGTGGTGGCCCTGATCGCCGCCCGGCGCGCGATCGGCGAAGGCAGCTTCGAGGTTGATGGGGTGACCATCAACGGCCTGGACCTGGCCCAGCTCACCAGCCAGCTCGGTCCCGAGGAGATGGACCAGTTTGTCGCGGGCATCAACCTCACGTTGTTCATGAGCTCGGTATGGCCCTTCATCGTGCTCGCGTTCGTGGCGTTCTTCTATTGCCTCGGCGCGCTGTACGACGAGCGCAAGGACCGCAGCGTGCTGTTCTGGAAGTCGTTGCCGTTGTCGGACAGTCAGACCGTGCTGTCGAAGGTCGTGAGCGTCGGACTGGTCGCCCCGGCGCTGGCGACGATAGCGGCGGTGGCCACCATGCTTGTCTTCGCCTTGATGATCAGCGTGGTGGTGATGCTGCACGGCGGCAACGCGTGGACCATGGTGTGGGGGCCGTCCAGTCCGCTCACCATCATCGGCGGACTCATTGCGGCGATTCCGGTCTACGCGCTATGGGCGATGCCGACCATCGGCTGGCTGCTGCTGTGCTCGGCCTTCGCCCGCAGCAAGCCGTTCCTGTGGGCGATCATGGTGCCGCTGTTCGCCGGCATCTTCGTGACCTGGTTCGACCTGATGCAGCTGTTCGACCTCGGAGCCTCGTGGTTCTGGGCCAACATCGTCGGGCGCCTGTTGCTCGGCACGGTCCCGGGCCTCGAGCTGCTCTACCGCGACGGGGTGGGCGAGCCCGGTGACTTCGAGCACTCCGCAGACCTGCTCCACCTGCTGTCGGCCAACAACACCCTTGCCACCCTGGCGATGCCGGAGTTGTGGATCGGCGTGATCGTCGGCGCGGCGATGATCCTCGGTGCGATCCGCCTGCGCCGCTGGCGGGATGAGGGGTGAGGCAGGCCGCTTGCGCGGCACTGCCGCGCGGCCTGCCGAACGCCCGGCCATGGATGGCCGGGCAGGAGTATCCCAAGCCGGCGAAGTGGCGCCATGGACGGCAACGCCGAACCTTGCGCCACGCACTTCCGCGCGGCGGGCCTGTTCCCCGGCCAGGTTCCGGACCGCCCCCGCCTACCGCAACTCTCACGAGAGGACAACACGATGCGCACCTTCATTTTTGCCTGCCTGCTGCTGGCGCCGCTGGCCGCTGCGGCCCAGGACACGCACTGCAAGCATGCGCAGCCGCGCGAGCTGCAGCTCGACCTCGCCGGGGTGGAGACGGTCGTGTTCGAGGTCGGCCCTCACCGGCTCGACCTGCGGGGCGCGGCCGGCGCCGCCGGTAACCTGCAGGGACGCGCCTGTGCCTCGCAGGCCAACTACCTGCAGCAACTCACGTTGACCCAGCGCAAGAGCGGCGACCGGCTGCTCGTGCGCCTGCATCGCGAGGGTTTGTCGAATGGCTCCATCAACAACCTGGGCGAGCTGCGCGACTTCGTGTTCGGCAGCAACCATGCTCATCTGGAGCTGACCGGCGATATCCCCGATCACGTCCGGGTGGAACTCGACGTCGGATCAGGTGACGCCTCGGTCCGCGGCGTCGCGGCGGCTGCGCTCGATGTCGGCTCCGGCGATGTGGAGGCGCGCGACATCCATGGACTGGTGACGGTCGCGGTCGGCTCGGGCGATGCCGACATCCACGATGTCGGCTCGCTGCGGGTGAGCTCGCTCGGTTCCGGTGACCTGCTCGCCCGCCGCGTGAACGGCGACGCCAGCATGGGCAGCATCGGCTCCGGCGATGCGGAACTGCGGGAGGTCGCGGGCAAGGTCGAGATCGGCAGCATCGGATCGGGCGATGCGACGCTGGTGGACGTGACCGGCGACGTCGCGCTCGACAGCGTCGGATCGGGCGACTTGCAAGTGCGCAACGCCCGCGGCGCCCTGCGCGTACGGTCGATTGGCAGCGGCGATGTCGACCACAGCGGAGTGGACGGCACGGTGAGCCTGCCGCGTGGGCATTGACCGCGCCGCCACGGCCGCGTGCTCGGCCTATCTGTAGGAGCGGCGTGAGCCGCGATCCAAAACCGGCGCGGGCGACCCACACCCACGATAGCGGCTGAAGCCGCTCCTACACCGTCACGTGCAGCGTCTACTTCTGGATACCGCCGCGGGTCAGCGCCGCCGGGTCCAGCAGCCTGCGCAGCTCGTCGCGTGCCATGCCGGTCGCCTCCACCGCCACGTCCAGCACCGGCCGGCCCTCGCGGTATGCCTGCTTGGCAATCGCGGCCGCCTTCTCGTAGCCGATCACCGGGTTGAGCGCGGTCACCAGGATCGGATTGCGCTCCAGCGCCTCGCCGACCCGTTCGCGGCGTATCTGCAAACCGGCGATCGTGTCGTCGGCCAGCAAGCGCATGGCATTGCCGAGCAGCCGGATCGAGTCGAGCAGATCGTGGGCGATCAGCGGCAGCATCACGTTGAGCTGGAAATTGCCGCTCTGCCCGGCAATGGTTATAGCGGTGTGGTGGCCCATCACCTGCGCGCAGACCATCGCCACCGCCTCCGGGACCACCGGGTTGACCTTGCCGGGCATGATCGAGCTGCCCGGCTGCAACGCGGGCAGCTCGATTTCGCCCAGGCCCGCCAAGGGGCCGGAGTTCATCCAGCGCAGGTCATTGGCGATCTTCATCAGCGCCACCGCCAGCACGTTGAGTTGGCCGGAGAGTTCAACGGCATCGTCCTGAGCGGCCAGACCTTCGAACTTGTTTTCGGCCGATTCGAAGCGGACCTTCGACAGCGATGACAACGACTTGGCCATCGCCTTGCCGAAGCGCGGGTCGGCGTTGATGCCGGTGCCGATCGCGGTGCCACCGATCGGCAGGCGCCGCAGCCGCTTGAGGCTGTCCTCGATCCGCGCCTGCGCGGAGGTCAGTTGCGCCGACCACGCGCCGAACTCCTGCGCGAACGTCAGCGGCATCGCGTCCATCAGGTGGGTGCGGCCGGTCTTGGTGATCTTGCCAAGCGATTTCGCGCGGCGGTCGATGGTCCGGCGCAGGTGCTTCAGCGCAGGCAGCAACGCTTCGAGCACCGCCAGCTGCGCCGACACCCGGATCGCGGTGGGCACCACGTCGTTGGAGCTCTGGCCGAGGTTGACGTGGTCGTTGGGGTGGACCTTCGCGCGGCCGGTTCGGGCCGCCAATGCGGCGATCACCTCGTTGGCATTCATGTTGCTCGAGGTGCCCGAGCCGGTCTGGAACACATCGATTGGAAACTGCCCGTCGTGCGCGCCATCGGCAACCGCCAGTGCGGCCTTGCGGATCGACTGGGCCACGCCCTTGCCCAGCAGGCCGAACCCGCCATTGACCTCGGCCGCCGCGGCCTTGACCAGCCCGAGCGCGCGGATGAACTCGCGTGGCATCGGCTGGCCCGAGATCGGGAAGTTGTCGACCGCGCGCTGGGTCTGCGCGCCCCATAGCGCATCCGCGGGCACCTGCAGCTCGCCCATGCTGTCGTGTTCGGTGCGGTAATCCTGTGTGGCCATGGTGCCTCCTGATGTCGCACCCGAGCATACGCCGCCCGCCATCACGCTCTTGTAGGAGCGGCTTCAGCCGCGATCCGGGGTCGGCACGAACGATGAATCATCCGATCGCGGCTGAACCCGCTCCTACAAGGACCGGGGCGTCCACGTAGAATGTGCGACTGCCTCCAACACGCCGTCACCATGTCCGCCACCATCGAATCCCAACTGCTCGCCCTGTCCCCTCTCGATGGCCGCTATGCCGGCAAGGTCGATTCGTTGCGGCCGATCTTTTCCGAGTTCGGCCTGATCAAGGCCCGGGTCAAGGTCGAGGTCGAATGGTTGCTGGCGCTGGCCGATGAGCCGGCCATCGTCGAGCTCGAGCCTTTCAGCGACGCTGCCACCGCGCGCCTGCGCGCACTGGCCGACGAGCTGTCGGTGCAGGACGCAGCCCGGGTCAAGGAGATCGAACGCACCACCAACCACGACGTCAAGGCAGTCGAATACCTGATCAAGGAGCGGCTCGCCGACGACAGCGAGCTCGGCCCGGCGCTGGAGTTCGTGCACTTCGCCTGCACCAGCGAGGACATCAACAATCTCAGCTACGCACTGATGCTGAGCCAGGCGCGCCAGTTCGTGCTGCTGCCCAGGCTCGATCAGTTGATCCAGGCGCTGCGTGCGATGGCGCACCAGCACGCCGAATTGCCGATGCTTTCGCGCACGCACGGCCAGACCGCGTCCCCGACCACGGTCGGCAAGGAAATCGCCAACGTGGTCGCGCGCCTGAAGCGCCAGGGCGAGACGCTGGCTGCCGCGCCGATGTGCGGCAAGATCAACGGCGCGGTCGGCAACTACAACGCCCACCTCGCCGCCTATCCGGAAGTCGACTGGGAGGCGTTCTCGCAGCGTTTCGTGCACTCGCTGGGTCTGGACTGGCAGCCCTACACCACCCAGATCGAGCCCCACGACGGCATCGCCGAGCTCTGCGACGCCCAGCGCCGCATCGACACGATCTGCATCGACCTGTGCCGCGATATCTGGGGCTACATCTCACTTGGATATTTCAGGCAATCGGTCAAGGCCGGCGAAGTCGGCAGCTCGACCATGCCGCACAAGGTCAACCCGATCGATTTCGAGAACGCCGAAGGCAACTTCGGCATCGCCAACGCGCTGTTCGAGCATTTCGCCGCCAAGCTGCCGATCAGCCGCTGGCAACGTGACCTGACCGACTCGACCGTGCTGCGTGCGCTCGGCACCGCGTTCGGCCATGCGCTGATCGGACTTGACGCGCTGCAGCGCGGCCTCGGCAAGCTCAGCGCCAATCCGGAGCGGCTCGCCGCCGATCTCGATGCGTCGTGGGAAGTGCTGGCCGAGGCGGTGCAGACCGTCATGCGCCGCCACGGCCTGCCCAATCCGTACGAGCAACTCAAGGCGCTGACCCGCGGCCAGGGCATCACCGAGCAGTCGATGCGCGAGTTCATCGACTCGCTGGAATTGTCCGACGAGGCCCGCCAGCGGCTGCTCGACATGACGCCTGGCAGCTACACCGGGCTGGCAGCGAAGCTCGCCGGAGCCGTCTGAGCATTCGCGATGAACCTCAACCAGATCACCTTGCCGGCAATCGACGTGGACGCCTCGGTCGCGTTCTACCGCGACATGGGGTTCACCCTGATCGTCGATTCGGCGCCGCGTTACGCGCGCTTCGAATGCCCGCGCGGCGATGCGACGTTTTCGGTGCATCGGGTCGATGCGCTGTCGCCGGACTCGGGGGTGGTGGTGTATTTCGAATGCGATGACCTCGACGCGCGGGTGGCTTCGCTGCAGGCGCGCGGCCTGGTGTTCGATCGGCCGCCCACCGATGAGCGCTGGCTCTGGCGCGAGGCGCGGCTGAAGGACCCGGCCGGCAACGTGCTGTGCCTGTTCCATGCCGGCGAGAACCGGAAGAACCCGCCCTGGCGCGTCGATACCTGATGCAGTTGCCGCAGGAGCGCCCGTGGGCCCAACCGCTTCGCGGAAGTCGTCGCCATCAGGAGCTTCGCGCCCATGGGCGCTCCTACCCAGGCGCGATTCCAGAAATCACGAGATCACGACATGAGCCGGAAGCCCCCCCTTCCCCGTAGTGCCGGGCTTGCCCGGCAGCCGCGAACCCGCAAGCCGGGCGAGCTCGGCTCTACCAAGATCGGACGCGGCGGACCCGCCGGGTCGCCGATCGAAGTGAACGCCGCCGCCCTGCCCCCGCTCGGCATGGCGCCGGCAGACTTCCTGCACGACTACTGGCAGAAGAAGCCGCTGCTGATCCGCAACGCGTTCCCGGATTTCGCCGCGCCCGGCTTCGAGCCGGCCATCTCGCCGGAAGACCTCGCCGGCCTGGCCTGCGAGGAATTCGCGCTGTCGCGGATCGTCGCGCGGGAGCGCAGCGCTTCCCCGCACGACCACGACCGCTGGCTGCTGCGCCACGGTCCGTTCGAGGAAGCGATGTTTCCCGGCATGCCGGACCGCGACTGGACCCTGCTGGTGCAGGACGTCGACAAATGGGACGCCGACGTCGCCGGCGTGCTCGATGCGTTCGGCTTCCTGCCGCGCTGGCGCATCGACGACATCATGGTGTCGTTCGCCGCGCCTGGGGGCTCGGTCGGTGCGCACGTCGACCACTACGACGTGTTCCTGCTGCAGGCGCAGGGGCACCGTCGCTGGCAGATCGACGCCTCGCCCAGCCCCTCGCTGGAGTTCCGCGATGATGCCGAACTGAAGCTGCTGCGCGAGTTCGAGGCCAGCCACGACTGGGTGCTCGGCCCCGGCGACATGCTGTACCTGCCGCCCGGGGTGCCGCACCACGGCGTCGCCGAGGATGCCTGCCTGACGTTCTCGATCGGCATGCGCGCGCCGTCGGCCGCGGAGTTGCTCGGAGATTTCGTCGACACCCTCGCCAGCGAGGCCGACGGGGCGATGCGCTACCGCGACCCGAACCTCGTTCCGCCGGCCGATGCCAGCGAGATCGACGCGGACGCGATGGGCCGGGTAGTCGAGGCGTTGAACGCGCTGCGCATGAACGACCCGGAACGCCTCGGCGACTGGTTTGGACGTTTCATCACCGTGTACCGCAGCGCGGGCGCGGTTGGCGCGCACCCGCACGAGGAGCCGCGCTCGCGCATCGAAATCGAATGGGACCTGCAGCACGGCGGCTCGCTGTGGCGCCACCCGTTCTCGCGCATGGCCTGGCGCAGGGCACAGGCCAGGGCAGGCGGCGGCGCGCGGCTGTATGTCAGCGGCCAGGAGTACCCGCTGCCAGTGCGCGATGCGCAGCGCATCGCCAATGGCGCCACGATCGATGGCGCGAGCTACGCCCGCCTGTCGCAGGCCGGGCGCGACTGCGTAATCGAGCTGCTGGGCAATGGCCACTACCAGTTTGCAGGCGACCAGATGCACCCAGAGGACGGAGAGGGGCGATGAACACCACGCCGGGTTTCAGCGTCGAGGCGGTCGAGTACGAGGCGGCCCTGCCCGATCTGCGCGTCGTGCGCGAGACCGTGTTCGTGCAGGAGCAGAAGGTCCCGATCGAACTGGAATGGGACGAGTTCGACCCAAACTGCCGGCACGTGCTGGCCCGCGACGACAGCGGACGTCCGATCGGCACCGGCCGGCTGACCCCGCAGCGCACCATCGGCCGGATGGCGGTGCTGCCCGACTGGCGCGGGCGCGGCGTGGGCGATGCGCTGCTGCTGGGGCTGCTCGACCAGGCACGCGAACTGGGCTGGCGCGAGTTGTCGCTGCATGCCCAGGCCTCGGCGATCGGCTTTTATGCGCGGCACGGTTTTCTGCCGTACGGCGAGCGTTTCGAGGAGGCCGGCATCGATCACCAGTCGATGGGGATCGTGCTGGATGCGGTGAACCCGGTGGAAACCTGCGATGCGGCAATCGCCGCCGTGCTGGGGGTGATCGCCGGCGTCCGTCGCACGCTGTACATCTACAGCCGTGAGCTCGACCCAAGCCTGCTCGACGACCCGGAGGTCATCGCGGCGCTGCGCCGGCTCGGCACCGGCGATGGCGAGGTGCGGATCCTGCTGCAGGACCCGGCCAGCCCGCAGCGTGCACTGGCGCCGTTGATCGGCCTCGCACAGCGCCTGCCCAGCACGTTCGGCTTCCGCGCCATCGAGGAACCGACCGACCGCGGCTATCCGTCGGCCTACGTGGCCAACGATCTGGGCGGCTACTACTTCCGCCCGCTCGGGCACCGCTTCGACGGGGAAACCCGGCTGGACGGCCCGGCGCGCGCGCGGCAACTGCGCGCCACCTTCGATCCGGTCTGGCAGCGCGCCCGCTGGTGCACCGAGTACCGCGCGCTGGGGATCTGACCCGCGCCGCCGCAACAGGCCCTCTGTAGGAGCGGCCCACGGCCGCGAGCTCTTCGCTCAGGCTGCGGAACAGCCTGGTCATGCAGCAGGACCCCAGCGGCGCGATTGCGGTTCGCCGGTCGCGGGTCGAAAGGCATCGCGGCCATGGGCCGCTCCTACAGGGGTTGCGTCGCGGTCCGTGGAGCCGAGCTGTTCGGCTCCGTGCGGTGCAGCGGAGCAAGCTCCGCCCTACGCTGCCCGCCAGGCCTTTGTAGGAGCGGCCCATGGCCGCGATCGTGTGGCAGGCCGTCGCGCCCATGGGGCGCTTCCTACAGAAGATCCCGAACAAACCGCGCTGTTCCCGCACCGGCACTGGCCGCCGACGGTCGCCCTGCCGCTATAATCGACGGTTCTTGGGCCCATTCATGCGCTGCGCGCGTCGGGATGGCGCTCCGACCTCCCCCTCCGAGTTTCCCGATGCCATCGTGGATAGTCTCCTGAAGCAGTTCTCCCAGTCCTCGCAACTCGGCGCCAACGCCGCCTACATCGAAGACCTGTACGAGCAGTACCTGGTCTCGCCCGACAGCGTGTCGCCGACATGGAAGGCGTATTTCGACGGCTTCAAGGGCCGCGAGGCCGGTGACGTGCCGCATTCGGCCGCCATCGAGAGCATCGTCGCGGCCGGCAAGCGCGCCGCCCACGCTCAGCCCGCCGCGGCCGCCGGCACCGGTGACGAGCGCGAGCGCGGCATCGGCAAGCTGATCACCGCATATCGTTCGCGCGGCCACCTCGGCGCCAACCTCGACCCGCTCGGCCTGCTCGAAAAGCCAGACGCACCCGACCTGGCACTCGGCTTCCATCGACTGTCCCAAAGCGATCTCGGTGCCGAGTTCAGCACCGGCGGCGTGGCCGGCAAACAGCGGATGAAGCTCGGCGACCTGCTCGCGCTGCTCAAGGCGACCTATACCGGCCCGATCGGCGCCGAGTTCATGCACATCACCGACGCCGAGCAGCGCCGCTGGGTGTACGAGCGACTGGAGACCGCCGGCGGCAACTTCGGCCACAGCGACCAGACCAAGCGCCGCATCCTCGAGCGCCTGACCGCGGCCGACGGCCTGGAGCGCTATCTCGGCACCAAGTACGTCGGCCAGAAGCGCTTCTCGCTGGAAGGCGCCGACGCACTGATCCCGCTGCTGGACACCACCATCCGCCGCGCCGGCGAACAGGGCGTGCAGGACATGGTGGTCGGCATGGCCCACCGCGGCCGCCTCAATGTGCTGGTCAACACCCTCGGCAAGCCCGCGCAGCACCTGTTCGACGAGTTCGAAGGCAAGTTCGAGCACATCCACAGTGATCTGGCCCACACCGGCGACGTCAAGTACCACCTGGGCTTCAGCGCGGATGTCGCGACCCCGGGCGGCCCCGTCCACCTGGCGCTGGCGTTCAACCCCTCCCACCTTGAGATCGTCAACCCGGTGGTCGCCGGTTCGGTGCGCTCGCGCCAGAACCGCCGCGGCGACCAGGGCCGCAGCCAGGTGCTGCCGGTGCTGATGCACGGCGACGCCGCGTTCGCCGGCCAGGGCGTGGTGATGGAACTGCTGCAGATGTCGCAGGCGCGTGGTTTCGCGGTCGGCGGCACGCTGCACATCGTGATCAACAACCAGGTCGGTTTCACCACCAGCGAGCGCCAGGACGCGCGCTCCACGTTGTACTGCACCGACGTGGCCAAGATGGTCGGCGCGCCGGTACTGCACGTGAACGGCGACGATCCCGAAGCGGTGGTGTTCTGCGCGCAACTCGCGCTGGATTTTCGCCAGCGGTTCGGCAAGGACGTGGTCATCGACCTGGTCTGCTACCGCCGCCACGGCCACAACGAGGCCGACGAGCCAGCCGCGACCCAGCCGCTGATGTACCAGGTGATCCGCAAGCACAAGGCGCCGCGCGAGCTGTATGCCGAGCAGTTGAAGAGCGAAGGCACCCTCGACGCGGACGACATTAAGGCGATGGTCGATGCGTACCGCGACAAGCTCGATGCCGGCGAGGTCACCACCGAGGTGGTCGAGGTCAAGCCAGACGAGTTCAACGTCGACTGGAGCGGGTTCCTCGAAGGCAAGCTGGGCGATCCGGTCGACACCACGTTCGACCGCGCGCGGCTCGACGAACTCGCCATCGCGATCAACGACGTCCCCGACGAGATCAAGCTGCACGCACGCGTCGCCAAGATCTACCAGGACCGCCGCAAGATGGCCGCCGGCGAACAGGCGGGCGACTGGGGCTTCGCCGAGAACCTGGCGTACGCCACGTTGGTGAGTGAGGGCTACAAGCTGCGTCTGGTCGGCCAGGACAGCGGCCGCGGCACCTTCTTCCATCGCCACGCGATCCTGCACGACCAGGTCGCCGACGCGCCGTACGTGCCGCTGCGCGAACTGGTCGAGAACCCGACCGACGTGACCATCATCGACTCGCTGCTCAGCGAGGAGGCGGTGATGGGCTTCGAATACGGCTATTCGACCGCCGATCCGATGACGCTGGATATCTGGGAGGCGCAGTTCGGCGACTTCGCCAACGGCGCGCAGGTGGTGATCGACCAGTTCCTGTCCTCTGGCGAGGCCAAGTGGGGCCGCCTGTGCGGGCTGGCGCTGCTGCTGCCGCACGGCTACGAAGGCCAGGGCCCGGAGCACAGCTCGGCGCGGCTGGAGCGCTTCCTGCAGTTGTGCGCGCTCGACAACATGATGGTCTGCGTGCCGACCACGCCGGCGCAGGCGTACCACATGATCCGCCGGCAGATGCATATGGCCACGCGCAAGCCGCTGGTGGTGATGACGCCCAAGTCGCTGCTGCGCCACAAGCTGGCGGTGTCCTCGCTGGACGAGCTGGCCCTGGGCGGATTCCAGGAGCTGATCCCGGACACCAACGCCGACATCAAGAAGGTCAAGCGCGTGGTGGTGTGTTCGGGCAAGGTCTACTACGACCTGCTCGAGGAAACGCGGAAGCAGGAGCAGGAGGATGTGGCACTGGTGCGCGTCGAGCAGCTCTACCCGTTCCCGCGCGAGGCGCTCGCCGCCGAACTCAAGCGCTTCGGCGCGGCCAGGGATGTGGTGTGGTGCCAGGAAGAGCCGCAGAACCAGGGCGCGTGGTACCAGATCCGCCACCACCTGAGCTGGTGCCTGCAGTCGAAGCAGTCGCTGCACTACGCCGGGCGCCTGCGCTCGCCGTCACCGGCCGCGGGGCACTTCTCCGACCATGTCGCCGAGCAGAAGCAGCTCATCGCCGATGCCCTGGTCAACCCGCTACGTGGCGAGCACCACACCGAATGACGCCTGTCATTCCGGACACAGTGAGGAACCTGCTGTTCGGCCAGTCACGCGACACCAGATTCCTCATGCAGCCGGTCCCGAGTTTTTCGATGGGTTCGGAACGACATCCTTCAATCTAGGACGACACCCCATGAGCACCGAAATCAAAGTCCCGGTCCTGCCCGAATCGGTTTCCGACGCCACCATCGCGACCTGGCACAAGAAGCCCGGCGATGCGGTCGCGCGCGACGAGAACCTGGTGGACCTGGAGACCGACAAGGTCGTGCTGGAAGTGCCCTCGCCGGTCGACGGCGTGCTTGGGGAGATCAAGTTCGAGTCCGGCGCTACCGTGACCAGCGAACAAGTGCTGGCCACCGTCGAAGCCGGCGCCGCGGCCGACAAGAAGCCCGACAAGGACAACGGCCAGACCGATGCCGATGCCGATGCCAAGAACGACGCGGCCACCACCGCCGAGGCCAAGCCGGTGCAGCCCAAGTCCGGCGCGGGCAAGGCCGAGCCGGCCAAGGCGGCCAAGCCGGCATCGAAATCCTCCGGCAGCGACGAGCTGCCGCCGGGCGCGCGCTTCACCGCCAGCAAGGAGGGCATCGACCCGTCGCAGGTCGAGGGCACCGGTCGCAAGGGCGCGGTGACCAAGGAGGACATCGTCAACTACGCCAAGGCCGGCGGCGTCGGCAATGCCTCGGGCGCACGCCCGGAAGAGCGCGTGCCGATGACCCGCATGCGTGCCCGGATCGCTGAGCGCCTGATGCAGTCCAAGAACTCGACCGCCATGCTGACCTCCTTCAACGAGGTCAACCTCGGCAAGGTCATGGCGATGCGCAAGCAGCTGGGCGAGTCGTTCCAGAAGGAACACGGGGTCAAGCTCGGCTTCATGAGCTTCTTCTGCAAGGCCGCCGCCAACGCGCTGCAGAAATACCCGGTGGTCAATGCATCCATCGACGGCAACGACGTGATCTACCACGGCTATACCGATATCTCGATCGCGGTGTCGACCGAGAAGGGGCTGGTCACGCCGGTGCTGCGCAATGTCGAGCGGATGGGCTTTGCCGATGTCGAAAAGGGGATCGACGGTTACGCCCGTTCCGCGCGCGAGGGCGGCCTCAAGCTCGAAGACCTGCAGGGCGGCACCTTCACCATTACCAACGGCGGCACCTTCGGTTCGCTGATGTCGACCCCGATCGTCAACCCGCCGCAATCGGCGATCCTCGGCATGCACACGATCAAGGAACGCGCGATCGTCGACAATGGCCAGGTGATCGCCGCACCGATGATGTACATCGCGCTGAGCTACGACCACCGCATCATCGACGGCAAGGATGCGGTGCTGTTCCTGGTCGATATCAAGAACCAGCTCGAGAATCCGCATCGCATGCTGCTGGGCATGTGATTCGTGTGCCTCCTGTCATCCGGAGGCCCGTTTTTAGCCCCTTCCCCTTCAAGGGGAAGGCTGGGATGGGGATGGGTTTGACCTTGCGTCGCGGCAACGTCTCCGTTCGAAACCCATCCCCACCCTAACCCTCCCCTTGAAGGGGAGGGAACTGGAACAAGGACCTGACAATGAGCGAACAATTCGACGTAATCGTGATCGGCGCTGGCCCGGGTGGCTACGTTGCCGCCATCCGCGCCGCGCAGCTCGGCCTGAAGACCGCGTGCATCGACGCGGCGCTCGGCAAGGACGACAAGCCGGCCCTTGGCGGCACCTGCCTGCGCGTGGGCTGCATCCCGTCGAAGGCGCTGCTCGACAGCTCTCGCCAGTTCCACAATCTCACCCATATGTTCGCCGACCACGGTATCTCGGCCGAGAAGCCGAAGATGGACGTGGGCACCATGATCGGCCGCAAGGACAAGATCGTGAAGCAGTTCACCGGCGGCATCGCGATGCTGTTCAAGGCCAACAAGGTGACTCCTTTCTACGGCTTCGGCACCCTGCACAAAGGCAACCTCGTCAAGGTCAAGCAACACGACGGCTCGGAGGTCGAGCTCAAGGCCGCCAACGTGATCCTCGCCGCGGGGTCCGATTCGATTGAGTTGCCGTTTGCCAAGTTTGACGGTGAGCGCATCGTCGACAACGTCGGCGGGCTGGATTTCGACAAGGTGCCCAAGCGCCTGGGCGTGATCGGCGCCGGCGTGATCGGTCTGGAGCTCGGCAGCGTCTGGAACCGGCTGGGTAGCGAAGTCACCATTCTGGAGGCGCTGCCAGAGTTCCTCGCCGCCGCCGATGCCGACATCGCCAAGGCTGCTGCCAAGGAGTTCAAGAAGCAGGGCCTGGACATCAAGCTCGGCGCCAAGGTCGGCAAGGCCGAAGTCAAGAAGGACGGGGTCCATCTGACCTACAACGACGGCAAGGCCGACCACAAGCTGGTCGTCGACAAGCTGCTGGTGGCAGTCGGCCGCCGCGCCGCGACCAAGGGGCTGCTGGCCGAGGGCACCGAGGTGAAGCTCGACGAACGCGGCATGGTCGAGGTCGACGAGCACAACCACACCGGCGTTGACGGCGTCTGGGCGATCGGAGACTGCGTGCGCGGCCCGATGCTCGCCCACAAGGCCACCGAGGAAGGCATCGCCGTGGCCGAACTGATCGCGGGCCTGCCCGGCCACGTCAACCTCGATACGGTGCCGTGGGTCATCTACACCGAGCCGGAGATCGCCTGGGTCGGCAAGACCGAAAAGCAATGCAAGGACGAGGGCATCCCGGTCAGGACCGGCAGCTTCCCGTTCGCCGCGATCGGTCGCGCCGTCGCGATGAACGAGCCGGCCGGCCTGGTCAAGGTGATCGCGCACGCCGAGACCGACCGCATCGTCGGCATGCACCTGGTCGGCGCCAATGTGTCCGAACTGGTCCACAGCGGCGTGATCGCGATGGAGTTCAACGGCGCCGCCGATGACCTCGCGCGCATCTGCTTCGCGCATCCCACCTTGAGCGAGGCCGTGCACGAAGCGGCGATGTCGGTCGACAAGCGCGCGATCCACAAGGCCAATTGAGGCACGGCGGTACGCCGCCGTCCGACTGGATTCTCTCCGGTCGTAGGAGCGGCTTCAGCCGCGATGCTTTCGATGGAACCGCGTCGACGCACAACCCATCGCGGCTGAAGCCGCTCCTACGAAGACCGGTCATGAAATCGATCTGCGTCTACTGCGGCTCCAACCCCGGCTCCCGCCCGGTCTACGCCGAACGCGCCGTCGCCCTGGGCAGGCGCCTGGCCGAGCAGCGCCTCGCCTTGGTCTACGGCGGCGGCAACGTCGGCCTGATGGGCATCATCGCCGATTCCGTGCTGCAGGCCGGCGGCGAGGTGGTCGGCGTTATTCCCGAACAATTGGTCGGATGGGAAGTGGCGCACCGCGGGGTGACGCGGCTGGAGGTCGTGTCCAACATGCACCAGCGCAAGGCGCGCATGTTCGATCTTGCCGATGGCTTCATCGCCCTGCCCGGCGGTTTCGGCACGCTGGACGAAATGTTCGAGATGCTGACCTGGCGCCAGATCGGCATCGCCGACAAGCCCTGCGCGTTCCTCGACGTCGAAGGCTTTTATGCGCCGCTGATATCCATGATGGACCGCATGGTCGCCGAGCGTTTCCTGCACGCCGAGCAGCGCCGCGACCTGTGGCACGGCGAGGACATCGACGCGCTGCTGGCCTGGATGCGCAACTACGCGCCGGTGCGAGCGGACAAGTGGCTGGACGAAAAGCGGCGCAAGGATTTGCGCTGACGCCAGGCCGCGGCACCGATGCTGCCGTAATCCCGGCGCAGTTGCGCCCATGGTCGAGATGATGGATCGGCGGGTCGACCGGCGATGCCCGCAACCGCACCAGCGCAGCCCGTAACCCGCGACGGCTCCCGCACGCTGCTCGCCTGAGACGCGCCGATCGGCCCGTCGAGGCCACCCGAACAACTGGACCACGGATGCCGCGGGAACCGCCGCTGCCGCGGCTTCCACCGTGTTCTCTCCCCGGTCCGGGGTCGGCGCGGGCCCACTCAAGTTCCATGCCAGGCGGGCAATGTCCGGTCCGCGAACCTCCACGCGTTCCCCCCCCCAAAGAGATCGATCTGGAGACGAGTTGGCAGATTGGTCCCGGCAGTGGTCAGCACGCCATCCGGCTGCATGAGTGGCGCGTCCCTACACGCATGGAGATGCGACATGACAACGCCCCCCCCGCTCGTCCTCGATTTCGACGACGCTCTGGAATCGCCCTCCCCCCACGCCAATGATTTCGGCGGCACGCTGGAAGCGCCTCCCCCTCGCGCTCCTGAGCTCCATGGCGCACGGGAAACGCCGTCCCCGCGCGTCATCGATCTGGACGGTACTCCGGCAACGCCGCCACCCGACGGCAGGCTGGCAGCGCTACCCCCGCTGGTCGTCGACCTCGACGGCACGCTGCTCCGGTCCGATCTCCTGATGGAGACCGGGCTGATGTTCCTGCGCGACCAGCCGTATCGGATGCTCGCGACCCTGCGATGGCTGACCCGTGGTAAAGCGGCGCTGAAGCAGCAGCTGGCCCACGCGACGGAGCTGGACGTTTCCGTCCTGCCTTACGAGACGGCGGTCATCGAGTTCGTCAAGGCCGAACGTGACCGCGGCAGGCGGGTCATTCTGGCTACGGCAAGCCACCTGCGGTTGGCCTCCCGCGTGGCAAAGCACCTCGCGCTCTTCGATGAGGTGATCGCCACCGACGCCGGTCGCAACCTATCAGCCAACACCAAGCGCGACGTGCTGGTGCGGATGTTCGGCAGTGGCGGTTTCGATTACGCCGGGAACTCGCGCGACGATCTGCCAGTATGGGGCGCGGCGCGGCATACCTACGTCGTCAATGCCTCGCCGGCCGTCGAGCGGCGTGCACGGGCGATCGGCAACGTCGCGGAGGTACTGAGTTCCAAGCGGCCGACCATGGGGGACTGGATCAAGGCGCTGCGGGTCCACCAGTGGCTCAAGAACCTGCTGATCTTCGTGCCGCTACTGGCGGCACACCTCTATGCCGAGGTTCCGCTGGTGCTCAGTACGCTGGTGGGCTTCGTGTGCTTCTGCCTGTGCGCATCCAGCGTGTACATCCTCAACGATCTGCTGGACCTGCGCGACGACAGGAAGCACGCCAGCAAACGGTCGCGCCCGTTCGCATCGGGGCGGCTGTCGATCCAGTCGGGGCTCGTCGCCTTTCCGGCGCTGCTCGCCTCCGCCTTCGCGCTCGCGGTCTGGCGGCTGCCACCGGACTTCGCGGTGGGACTGGCTGCGTATTACGCGCTGACGCTTGCCTACTCGATGTCGCTCAAGCGCCGCATGGTCATCGACGTCATCACGCTGGCAGGGCTCTATACGATGCGCATCATCGTCGGCGCCCTCGTCCTGGGCATTCCACTGAGCTTCTGGCTGCTGGCGATCTCGATGTTCATTTTCCTGAGCCTCGCCCTGGTGAAGCGTTATGCCGAGCTCTTCCAGGTACGTGCCCATGGAAGCAGGAAAATGGCCAGCGGGCGTGGCTACTACCCGGACGACCTGCAGATCATCGCTTCGCTGGGTGCGGCCGCCGGCTACATGGCCGTCATGGTGCTGGCGCTCTACATCAACGATGCCGGCACCGCGCAGCACTACAGGCACCAGCAGCTGATTTGGTTCGCCTGCCCGTTGCTGCTCACCTGGATCAGCCGCGTCTGGATGCTGGCCCATCGCGGCGAGATGAACGAGGACCCGGTCATCTTCGCCGTCAAGGACCGGATCAGTGTCTCCATCGGTGCGCTGCTCGCGCTGGTGTTCTGGGCTGCGGCATGAGTACCGCTCGACTGCTTTCATGGGGTAAGCATCCGCGCTTTCCGCAGCTTCCCACGAGCTGCAACTGGCGTGATGAGTTGTCCCGCAAGCTGGCGCAGGCAAGGCAGGCACAAGGCACCACGCTGCCCTATGGGGCGGGCCTGAGCTACGGTGACAGTTGCCTGGCCGCCAGCGACCATGTGCTCCACATGCGGCCGCTGGATCGCTTCATCAGCGCCGACTGGTCTGCCGGCGTACTTGTGGCCGAGGCAGGGGTCACGCTCGAGGACATCCTCTCGGTGGCGATCCCCCGGGGGTGGTTCCTGCCGGTTACGCCGGGGACCAAGTACATCACGCTGGGCGGTGCGATCGCCAACGATGTCCATGGCAAGAACCACCACCGCCGGGGCACCTTCGGCCGCCACGTCCGACAGCTTGGACTGCTCCGCTCCGATTCGGGGCATCAGGTCTGCTCTCCCGGGAGCGAGGCTGGACTGTTCAATGCGACGGTCGGCGGCCTGGGCCTGACCGGACTGATCGAATGGGCCGAGATCCAGCTCGTGCCGATACGCTCCAGCCAGATCGACCGTGTCACGCAGCGCTTCGGCGACCTCGATGAATTCTTCGCGCTCTCGGCCGAGCTCGACCACAAGCACGAATTCTGCGTCGCGTGGATCGACTGCGCCGCCACCGGCAACGCCATCGGACGCGGCATCCACATGGCCGGTGATTTCGCCGAGGACGGGCCGCTCGCCGTGGAGAATCCACGCAAGCTCACCGTACCGCTGACGCCTCCGGTGTCGCTGGTCAACGGCCTGATGCTGCGTACCTTCAACGAGCTGCACTGGCGCAAGGCGCCGCGGACGCGCAGCCGGGCGCGGGTGGGCTACGCCCCGTTCTTCTACCCGCTCGACGCGATACTGAAGTGGAACCGCATCTACGGGCCCAAGGGCTTCCAGCAGTACCAGGCGGTGATCCCGGAGGGAGAGGAACGCACCGGCATCCACGCGCTGCTGGCTGCCATCGCCGATTCCAGGGCAGGTTCGTTCCTCGCGGTGCTGAAGCGGTGCGGGCCGGCGCGCTCGCCGGGATTGATCTCGTTCCCATGCTCGGGAACGACGCTCGCCCTGGACTTTCCACAGACCGATCGCCTGGACACCGCCCTGTTTCCGCGGCTCGATGCCATCGTGAGGGCGGCGGGAGGACGAATATACCCGGCCAAGGATGCGCACATGAGCGGGGAAGACTTCCGCAGCAGCTATCCCGGCTGGAGCGAGGTGGAAGCCCTACGCGACCCGGCCTTGCTGTCGCGCTTCTGGGAGCGGGTTACCCGATGAAGAGGGTCCTGATCATCGGCGCGACTTCCGCCATCGCCGGTGCATGCGCCCGGTTGTGGGCAGCAGGGGGCGCGCACCTATTCCTGGTCGGCCGCGACGCCGAAAAGCTCGAGTCACTCGCCGCAGACCTGTCGGTGCGCGGCGCATCGGCTGTGCACCGGCGGCAAATGGACGCCAACGATGTGCCTGCTCACCTGGCGATGGTCGATGCGGCTGTGCAGGCGCTCGGTGGCTTCGACATAGCCCTGGTCGCGCACGGGACCTTGCCCGACCAGGCGGCCTGCCAAGCCGATGCCGATCTGACCCTGCGCGAGTTCACCACCAACGGCACTTCGGTGATCGCCTTGCTGACCGTCCTCGCCAACCAGTTCGAACGCCAGCGCAGCGGCGCGATCGGCGTGATCACCTCGGTAGCCGGCGATCGCGGGCGGCCGAGCAACTACGTCTACGGCAGTGCCAAGGCCGCCGTTTCTGTCTACTGCGAAGGCCTGAGGGCGCGCCTGTTCAAGGCCGGCGTATCGCTGACCGACATCCGTCCGGGTTTCGTGGCAACGCCCATGACTCAGGGCCTGCCGCTGCCGGCCTTGCTGGTGGCCCAGCCCAACACCATTGCCCGGCTGATCGTGGCCGGTATCGAGCGCAGGGCGGACGTGCTCTACGCACCTGCGTTCTGGCTGTACCTGATGATGATCATCCAGGGCATTCCCCGTGCGGTCTTCAAGCGGATGGCGCTGTGACGGCCCCCCTGCCATCAGCGCCGGCCGTGTTGGACAGCACCCAGTCGCTGCCGGGCTGGCACACCCGTGCGGTGGTCGGGTCAATGCTGCTGGCGGCAACTGGCTATCTCGGCTTTGCGCTCTGGAGCGGCTGGCAGGAGGTCTTGGCGGCCATCGGGAAGGTGGGCGTCCTCGGTGTTGCGGCGGCGCTGTCGCTGTCCCTGGCCAACTACGGACTTCGGTTCATCCGCTGGCAGGCATATCTCCGGGCCATGGATCACCCGGTGCCATGGCGGCCGAGCCTGAAGATCTACATCGCCGGGTTCGCACTGACCACCACGCCCGGCAAGGCGGGAGAGGCATTGCGCGGCGTCCTGCTCAAGCGCTTGGGCACGCCCTACCCCACCAGTCTCGCGGCGTTCCTCAGTGAGCGTCTTTCCGATCTGCTGGCGGTGGTCGTACTCACGTTGTTCGGGTTGACGGTGTACCCGATGTCGCAGCCCATGGTCGCTGTCGGCGCCGCCGGCGTCGTGGCAGCGTTCCTGGTGCTATCCAGCCAGGGACTGCTGCAGCGGCTCCACGGCGCTGTCACCGGAACCGCTCGTATCGCGTCGCTGTTGCGCGACGGGTTGCAGGTCCTGCTGCAGGCGCGCCGTTGCCACACACCCGCCCTGCTTGCGGGCGCCACCGGGCTCAGCCTGGTCGCCTGGGCAGCCGAAGCATGGGCTTTCCATCTGATCCTGCAGTGGATGGGGCTGGATGTGCCGCTGGGTTTTGCCGTGTTCGTCTATGCGATATCGATGCTCGCGGGCGCTCTCAGCTTCATGCCGGGCGGCTTGGGTGGGGCCGAATTCGCGATGGTGACGCTCCTCGCGTGGCAGGGGATTCCAGGCCCCGATGCCATCGCGGCGACCGTGCTCATAAGACTGACCACCCTGTGGTTTGCGGTCGGGATCGGCGTTCCGGTCCTTTCATGTTCACTCGATAAATAGGCCCGACTCCGCCGTGGCGTGCTCCGCTGTGGCGTGGCGTCGTCGGACGTGGCAGGCGGTTACGTAAGCTCGCGGGAGTTGATGGCGATGGTTGTCGAGGCGTTAGACGCAACGCGGTGGCGGCCCACGCCCGGATTCATGCGGGGACGGGTTTTCAGCACCGGGATGGAAGGGCGCGTGGCGCTCTGCCTGGTCACGCTGGCCCTGCTCGTGCGCACCATGGCGGCTTTCCTGCTTGCCGATGTGAGTGGCGGCGCTTCGACCTGGGAATACGGCCAGCAAGGTCTCTGCGCGCTACAGACCGACGGCGATCTCTGCATGCGCGATCGCACTGGCGCGCCCTACGCATCGGCTTACATGCCGCCGCTGACCTCGTATCTGTGGCTAGGGCTGTTTTCGCTGCTCGGCGATGGTGCAGGCGCGCGTACGGCGTACATCGCGCTCAATGTCCTGGTGGGCGCGCTCGGCCCCGGTCTACTTTACCTCTTCGCGCGCCGAGCCGGTCTCGGCCGCATTACCGCCGGCGCCGGCGCGCTCGTGTTGTGCTTCTATCCGACGTTCGTGTTCGTCTCGACCACCTATCACGCGACGAACTTCACGGTAGCGTTGTTGCTCGCGTTCGCACTGATACTGGTACGCGCGCTGCGCAGCGGCGAAATCCTGCCGGCGCTCGCCGCCGGTTTGGTCTGCGGCATCGCGGTGCTGACGCGATCGGAGATGCTCCTGGTCGGCGCTGGCGCCGGGCTTCTGCTGCTGTGGCGCTATCGTGTGCACTGGCGCACCGCATTGCTTTCCGCAGCGGCGCTCGCGATCGGGGCAGCACTGGTCGTAACGCCGTGGGCGATACGCAACTACGTGGTGTTCGAGCGCGTGATCCTCGTGGCCAACGCCAATGACTACAACCTGTGGAAGGCGTTCGGCCCCTACGCCCAGGGCTCCGGCAACCAGGTCGGGACCGCGCCGGAAAGCCTCGCCGCCATCGACTCGATCCGCGACGGTGTCCCACTCGGCGATGCGCCCGGCGCGCGCTACGAGAATCGCGTGCAGGATGCGTTCGCCGAAGACACCTCGCGCTTCATGGGCCGGCTCGGTGCCACACACCTGATCACGCTCACCGCACAGAAGGTCGCACTGCTCTGGCTGTTCGACTGGACCGACCCGCTGACACACGGCTTCCTGTACTGGGCGCCCTGGCTTGTCGTGAACGCGTTGGCCGTGGCCGGCGCATTCCTGATGGCTCGCGGGCGCTCCGAGCGTCTGAACGCCGACGGCGCAGCGATCGTGTTTCTTCTGCTTGCGGTGCTCACGTTTTCATATGCCATTTCGGGCGTGCACGCGCGCTATCGCATGCACCTCGAGCCGGTCCTGTTCCTGTTCGCCGGTGTCGCGCTGCAAGCGCTGCTCGCCGCCGTCCGCAGAGCGCGTGCGTGATCCGCTGTCCGTATCCGGTTGCACGAGCTGTTGTTCCGATTCGCATGTCCGGCTCGGTCGGTCGGCCGATCCAGATCGGAGCGGTCCGCATCCGGATATCATCGGGGCTCATCTCCCGAAAAATTCCCGCGTGACCGCAGGTCGGCTCTCCTGAGCCTGCCGAACGGCGGGATGAAGAGCACAGCAATGACGACGCCGACGGCATTCAAGGCATTTCGCATCCACAGCGACGAGGCCGGCTACCGCAGCGGCATCGAGCAGGTTTCGCTCGACGAGCTGGCGCCGGGCGAGGTCGTGATCAGGACCGCGCACTCCTCGGTCAATTTCAAGGACGCGCTGGCCGCTACCGGCGAGGGCAAGATCCTGCGCCGGTTCCCATTGGTCGGCGGCATCGATGTCGCCGGGCACGTGGTCGCCTCAAGTGACGCGAAGTTCAGGGAAGGCGATGCGGTGCTCGTCACCGGCTGCGGCCTCAGCGAGACCCGCGACGGCGGTTACGGCGAATATGCACGGCTCGAGGCGCGCTGGGCCATCCCGCTGCCAAGTGGCCTGACCCTGCGCGAGAGCATGATCCTCGGCACCGCCGGCTTCACCGCGGCGCTGGCGCTGTACCGCATGCTCGACAACCGGCAGGGGCCCGAGCTCGGGCCGCTCGCGGTCACCGGCGCAAGCGGCGGGGTGGGTTCGCTCGCCCTGGACATATTCAGCCGCGCCGGTTTCGAGGTGCACGCGATCAGCGGCAAGGCCGACCAGGCGAGTTACCTGAAGGCCATCGGCGCCAGCGAAGTGCTGGGCCGCGAGGCCCTCGCCACGACCCGGCCGATGGAGACCGCGCGCTTCGGCGGCGGGCTCGACAACGTCGGTGGGCCGATGCTCGCCAGCCTGCTTGCGCAGACCGCGCCCTACGGCAATGTCGCCAGTGCCGGTCTGGCTGCGTCGCACGGGCTCGACGCCACCGTGATGCCCTTCATCATCCGCGGCGTGTCGCTGTTGGGCGTGGCCTCGGCCGGCACTGCGCGCGATATCCGCGAGGCCGTCTGGCAGCACCTGGCCAGCGACTGGAAACCCATGCACCTGGACCGCATCTGCACCCGCGAAGTCGGCCTCGACCAGCTGCCGGAGGTGTTCCCGACCATGCTCGCGGGTGGTTCGATCGGCCGCACCCTGGTGACGATCTGATCGGTCATCACCCTCCCCCGCATGTCCCTGCGGCCGCACCAGTGGTGGCCGTTTGCGGCCACGCGCTGCATCGCTACAATCGGCGGCACGTTTAGGGGAAGACTATGGCTCGTATCTTGATCGTGGATGATTCGCCCTCGCAGTTGATGGGCATCCGCCGCATCGTGGAGAAGCTGGGCCATGAAGCGGTGACGGCCGAGGATGGCGCGGCCGGTGTCGAAGCGGCCAAGCGCGAGCTCCCCGACCTGGTGCTGATGGACGTGGTGATGCCGAACCTCAACGGCTTCCAGGCCACGCGGTCGATCTGCCGCGAGCCGACCACCCGCCACATTCCGGTGGTGCTGGTGACCACCAAGGACCAGGACACCGACCGCGTCTGGGGCATGCGCCAGGGCGCCAAGGCCTACATCACCAAGCCGTTCAATGAGGCCGACCTGGCCGAGATCATCGGCCAGCTGCTGCCGGGTTGAGGCAGATTCCGGCTGTTGTAAGAGCGGCTTCAGCCGCGAGCATCTGCGCCGTTGGGCGATAACGCGTCGAACGCACCGAGTGCGCCGTTGCCGAACAGCTCGCGGCTGAAGCCGCTCCTACAAAGATGCAGAGGCCACGCATATGGAGCCAAGGCGCGCGGAGCCGGGGCCCTGAAGCCAGGTCAGTATCTCCGGCTCACGACCGTCGCCCGTCCTCCTCGAACGCATCGCGCAGGGCCTGATACGCCGAGCGCTGTGCGGTGGTCTCCGGCTTTGGTGCCAGTATTTCCAGCTCCACGATCTGGTCACCCGGCGGGGCACCCGGCAGGCCGCGGCCGCGCAGTCGCAGCTTGCGACCGGCTTCAGAATTCGGCGGGATCTTGAGCTCGACCGGGCCGCCCAGCGTCGGCACGCTGACAGCCGCGCCCAGCGCCGCCTCCCACGGTGACAGCGGCAGCACGTGGACCACGTTGCGGCCGTCGACCTCGAACTGCGGATGCGCTGCGTATTCCATCTCCAGCAGCAGGTTGCCGTGCTCGCCCTGGCCGCTCAGTCGGATCAGCTGGCCCGGCCTGATGCCCTTGGGCACGCGCACATCCAAGGTCTTGCCGCTGATGCCGATGCGCACCTTGCCGCCTTGGTAGACCGTCTCCAGCGAAATCGCCAGCTTGGCCCGGGTATCGCCCCGCGGTGGAGCCGGGCGACTGCGCTGCGGACCGGCGCCGGCGCCGCCACGGCCCCGGCCGAACATGCTTTCGAAGAAGTCGCTGAAACCGCCGCCGGCACCGCCGCCGGCGAAGATCTCCTCGAAATCGACGTTGCCCGCGTAACCGCCACCGCCACCCCCGAAGCCGCCCGGCGGCGGCTGGACGTCATCGCCTGGGCGGTAGCCACGGGCCCGTAACTGGTCGTAGGCGGCGCGCTTCTGCGGGTCGCGCAGCGCCTCGTACGCTTCGTTGACCGCCTTGAACTTCTCCTCGGCGCCGGCCTCCTTGCTGACGTCGGGATGATATTTTCGCGCCAGCCGGCGGTAGGCGGTCTTGATCTCCGCTTCGCCGGCGCTGGACTCGACTCCGAGGGCTTCGTAGTAATCCTTGAACTGCATGAAAACTCCCGATGCGAAGGCGGCGACACAGCGTACGCGCGCGACAGCATCGCGCAAGGTAGCGCAGAAGATGGCCTCGCCGGTTTTTTTTTCAAGTGCGTGTCTACTTTGACGCGCATTTCAGGTGGTGCGCATAAACTGCGCGTTGGCCGCACTCCCCCGAGAGACGATCCCGATGAGCATCCAGGTTGGCGAATACCTTCCCGAAGTCCCGCTGCAGCGAATCCACGACGGCATCGAGACCGTCGACACCAAGGCCCTGGTCGAGGGACGCAAGCTCGTCCTGTTCGCGGTGCCCGGCGCATTCACCCCGACGTGCTCGGAGAAGCACCTGCCGGGCTACGTCGAACTGTTCGACCAGTTCCACCGCCGCGGCGTCGACGTCGCCTGCCTGTCAGTCAACGACCCGTTCGTGATGCAGGCCTGGGGCCAGGCGCACCACGTCCCCGGCGGACTGATGATGCTGGCCGACGGCAATGGCGAGTTCACCCGTGCGCTGGGCCTGGAACTCGACGCCAGCGCCTACGGCATGGGCACCCGCGCCAAGCGCTTCGCGCTATACGCCGAGGACGGCGTGGTGCAGCAGCTGAACGTCGAGGGTCCCGGCGAGTTCGGGGTTTCCTCGGCCGAGCACATGCTGAAGCAGCTGCCGTAGGGCAGCCTCGACCCGCACCTCCCGCAACGCCGACATCACGTTTGGCACAAGGCCTCGCGTAGGCTGGGCTGACAAGCCCAGCGCATTGGATGCGCCGGGGGCTGGGCTTGTCGGCCCGACTTACGGGCTTGTCTCCCCTCTTTGGAAAAGAGGTGCGGGGGAGATTTGCTCCCGCGTCGGCCGCGTGGAAAGAAAAACGCCACCCGAAGGTGGCGTCTTTTCCGATCCGTGTCGCTCCAAGCGCTACGGCTGAACTGCCTCGTCGCCAGACACGTCATCGGCTGCCGCCGCGTCAACCGGCCCCACTGCGGCATCGCCTGCACTCTCGAGCTCGCTTCCTTCGCCATCGAGCTCCTCGTCCAGCGAAGCATCGATGCGCTCGATCGCCTGCAAGGTCTCGTCGGCCGCCATGCGCATCAAGGTGACGCCCTGGGTGTTGCGGCTGACCTGCGAGATCTCCGATGCGCGCGTGCGCACCAGGGTGCCGCCATCGGAGATCAGCAACACCTCGTGGTGGTCGCTGAGCTGGATCGCGCCGACCAGTTTGCCGTTGCGTGCGCTGGTCTTGATCGCCAGCACGCCCTGGGTGCCGCGCCCCTTGCGCGGGTACTCGGTTTCCGGCGTGCGCTTCCCAAAGCCACGCTCGCTGGCGGTGAGGATGTCGCCATCGCCTTCGATCACCACCAGGCTGACCACCTGCTCGCCCTCGCCCATGCGGATGCCGCGCACGCCGGTGGCGGTGCGGCCCATCGAGCGCACCGCATCCTCGGTAAAACGCACCGCCTTGCCATTGCTGGCGAACAGCATCACGTCGCACGAGCCATCGGTCAGCGCCACGCTGACCAGCGCATCGCCTTCATCCAGGTTGATTGCGATCTTGCCGCGCTGCAGGCGGAACGCGAACTCGGTCAGCGGGGTCTTCTTGACCGTGCCCTTGCGGGTGGCGAAGAACACGAAGCAATCGTCGCGGTACTCGCGCACCGGAAGCACCGCCTGCACCTGCTCGCCATCCTCCAGCGGGATCCAGTTGATGATCGGGCGGCCGCGTGCGTTCGGGCCGGCGTCGGGCAACTGGTGCACCGGCAGCCAGAACACGCGTCCGGCACTGGTGAAGGTCAGCAGGGTGTCGTGGGTATTGACCAGCCACAACCGGTCGATGAAGTCCTCCTGCTTCATCGATGCGGCATTCCGGCCGCGGCCGCCGCGCTTCTGCGCCCGGTAGTCGCTGACCGGCTGGCGCTTGGCATAGCCGGCATGCGACAGGGTGACCACCACGTCCTCGGGCGCGATAAGGTCGAGGATGTCGAGGTCTTCCTCACTGGTGCGGATCTCGCTGCGGCGGGCATCGCCGAACTCCTCCTTGACGTTGCGCAGTTCGGTGCGGATCACCTCCAGCAGCACGTCGGGATCCTCGAGGATCTCGATCAGCCCGCGGATGGTTTCCAGCAGCAGCCTGTATTCCTCGGTGAGCTTTTCCTGCTCCAGCCCGGTCAGGCGGTGCAGGCGCATTTCCAGGATCTGCTGTGCCTGGGTTTCGGTCAGCTGGTAACGACCGTCGACCAGCCCCACCCCGACCGGCAGATCCTCCGGACGCGAATCATCCGCGCCGACCGCGCCAAGCAGCGCACCGACCAGGCCCGGCTCCCAGGTCTTGGCGAGCAGGCGCTCGCGCGCCTCGTTCGGATTGGCCGAGGTCTTGATCAGCTCGATCATCTCGTCGATGTTGGCCAGCGCGACGGTCAGCCCTTCGAGGATGTGCGCGCGGGCCCGGGCCTTGCGCAGGTCGAAGATGGTGCGGCGGGTCACCACCTCGCGGCGGTGGCGGATGAACGCCTCCAGCATCTGCTTGAGGTTCAGCAACTGTGGACGGCCATCGACCAGCGCCACCATGTTGATGCCGAACACCGACTCCATCTGGGTCTGCTGATAGAGGTTGTTGAGCACCACCTCGGCCGACTCGCCGCGCTTGACCTCGATGAAGATGCGCATGCCGTCCTTGTCGGACTCGTCGCGCAGCTCGCTGATGCCTTCGAGCTTTTTCTCTTTCACCAGCTCGGCGATCTTCTCGATCAGCCGCGCCTTGTTGACCTGATAAGGAATTTCGGTGACAGCGATCGCCTCGCGGCCGGTGTCCTCGTTGACCTCGATCTCGGCGCGCGCGCGCATCCGCACCCGGCCGCGGCCGGTGCGGTAGGCATTGATAATGCCGGAGGTGCCGTTGATGATGCCGGCGGTCGGGAAGTCCGGCCCCGGGATGTATTCCATCAGCGCATCGATGTCGATCTCGGGCGTGTCGATCAGTGCGATGGTGGCGTCGATCACTTCCGAGAGATTGTGCGGCGGGATGTTGGTCGCCATGCCGACTGCGATGCCGGCCGAACCGTTGATCAGCAGATTCGGCACCCGGGTCGGCATGACCGAGGGCTCGAGCTCCTTCTCGTCGTAGTTGGGCTGGAAGTTGACGGTCTCCTTGTCGATATCCGCCATCAGCTCGTGGGTGAGGCGCGACATGCGCGCCTCGGTGTAGCGCATCGCCGCCGCGGAGTCGCCGTCGACCGAGCCGAAGTTGCCCTGCCCGTCGACCAGCAGGTAGCGCAGCGAGAACGGCTGCGCCATGCGCACCAAGGTGTCGTACACCGACTGGTCGCCGTGCGGGTGGTATTTACCGATAACGTCACCGACGATGCGCGCCGACTTGTAATACGGCTTGTTGGCGTGGGCGCCGAGCTCGTGCATTGCGTACAGCACCCTGCGATGCACCGGCTTGAGCCCGTCGCGGACGTCCGGGAGCGCGCGCCCGACGATCACGCTCATCGCGTAATCGAGGTAGCTGCGACGCATCTCGTCTTCGAGATTGACCGGGATGATTTCTTTGGCGAGTTCTGCCATCAGGGTTCCGTCGTAAGCAAGATCGATGCTGCCGGCGAGCCATGGAAACGACCGTTTTTTGGGTCACTCCGCGACAGCGCGTGGGGCAGATGAAAAAGACGTGAAATGATAGCACTAATCGACCCGTTTTGCCGGTTCGATTCCGCGTAAAAACAAGGGTTTAGCGACAGATTGCGGAGCAGATGCAGGGCTGGGGGCCGAGGTCGCGCCTGGGTGCTTGATCAGGGGCTTTTTTGACGCGGATCAACGCGGATGGGCGCGGATCAAGCACAGGAACTTTGCGATGGAACCGGCTTCGCAGGCCGGCCTCTTCCCGCCGTCTTCCGGTTTTTACCCGCACCGGCCATGATGGCAGGACCAGACCGCCTTTCCAGCTTTGCCTTTATCCGCGCCATCTGCGTTGAACCGCGTCAAACGCCCTTATCGGCATCAATCGCCAAATGCCGCCTGCATCGCCGCCGCGTCGGGCCGCTCGATGACGCCGCGCTCGGTCACGATGGCGTCGATCAGCTCGTGCGGGGTGACGTCGAACACCGGGTTCCATGCGCTGATCTCCAGCGCCGCGGTGCGCACGCTGCCGACGCCGAACAGCTCGTCGGGATCGCGCATCTCGATCTCGATCGAGTCGCCGCAGTCCATCGCCATGTCGACCGTCGACGATGGCGCCGCAACCATGAACCTGACCCCGTGGTGGCGGGCCGACAACGCGAGCTGGTAGGTGCCGATCTTGTTGGCGACATCGCCGTTGGCGCAGATCCGGTCGGCGCCGACCACTACCCACTGCACCGCCCCGCTCTTCATCAGGTGCGAGGCCGCCGCATCGGCGATCAGGGTCGGCATGATGCCGTCCTGCTGCAGCTCCCAGGCAGTCAGGCGCGCGCCCTGCAGCCACGGCCGGGTCTCGCCGGCGTAGACCTTGGTGATGCGGCCCTGCGCCACTCCGGCGCGGATCACGCCCAGCGCGGTGCCGAAGCCGGCGGTGGCCAGCGAGCCGGTGTTGCAGTGCGTCATCACGCCGCTGCCTTCCCCGATCAGTGCCGCGCCCAGCGCGCCCATCCGCCGGTTTGCGGCCAGATCCTCGGCGGTGATCGCATCGGCGTCGCGCTCGATCACCTCGCGCCAGTCCTCGCCAGCGGCCGTGAGGGTCCGGCGCATGCGTGCGAGCGCCCAACCCAAGTTGACCGCGGTCGGGCGGGCCGCGTACAGGCGCTGCATCGCCGGTTCCATTTCGGTCAGTGCGCTCGCGCCGTCGGCCGCGTCGATCCCGCGTGCGGCAAGCACCACGCCCCAGGCGGCGGCAATGCCGATCGCGGGTGCGCCGCGCACGGTCAGCGCGTGAATTGCGGCAGCCACGTCATCGCTGCTCTCGCAGCGCACGTACTCCACCACGAACGGCAGCTTGCGCTGATCGAGCAGTTCGAGCGCGTCGCCGGTCCAGCGGATCGGACGGACGCGGTCGTAGCGGTCGAAGTCGAAGGTGTGGTCGGTCATGTCACGATTCTAGCCGGGAGATCCTGTAGGAGCGGCTTCAGCCGCGATCTACAATGCATCGGCTGACGATTCTGGTTCGCGGCTGAAGCCGCTCCTACGGCTGGGGGAATCAGCGGGAGCCTCAGGCGTGGGCGAAATCGAATGCCAGCACATCGGCAATGCGTTCGGTGCCGAGCATGGCCATCATCAGCCGGTCGACGCCGAGCGCGACGCCGGCGCAGTCCGAGAATCCCGCCGACAACGCCGCCAGCAGGCGCGCGTCGCGCGGCGGCGACGGTTGGCCGCGCTGCTCGCGCACCTGGCGGTCACGCTCGAAACGAGCGCCCTGCTCGGCCGCATCGGTCAACTCGTGATAACCGTTGGCCAGTTCGAGTGGCCCGAGGTACAGCTCGAAGCGCTGCGCGACGGGCGTTCCTTCATCGTCTTCGCGGATTCGCGCGAGTGCGCATTGCGATGCGGGGTAGCTGTGAATCGCAAGCAGCCGGTCGTGTGCAAATGTCGGTTGCAGGCGGTGCGTCATCAGCAGGTCGAGCCAGTCGTCGCGGGTCAGGCCAGCCGGATCGATGACGATATCGCCGAGCGCGCCGCGCAGGTCTTCGTCGCTCGCCTGCATCGGATCGATGCCGAGCTCACGCCGGTACAGCTCGCGGTAGCTGGTGCGCTGCAACGGCGCGCTGCGGCCGACCAGTGCCAGCGCCTCGTTCACCAGCGCGGCGGCTTCCTCGATCAGCCGCTGGTGGCCCCAGCCGATCCGGTACCACTCCAGCATCGTGAACTCGGGGTTGTGGCGACCTCCGGCTTCGCCATCGCGGAACACCCGGCCGAGCTCAAAGCAGTCACCGAAACCGGCCGCCAGCAGGCGCTTGAGCGGGTATTCGGGCGAGGTACGCAGCCAGCGCGTACGCGGCGCGCCGTCTGTGCGGCCGCTGAACTGCAGCGAGAACGACGCGATGTTCGGGTCGGTGTTGCCGGCGACCGACAGGACCGGGGTTTCCACCTCCATCACCTCGCGCTCGGAAAAAAAGGCGCGGATGCGGGCGCTGAGGGCCGCGCGCAGGCGAAGGACCTCGAAGGACGCGGTGGGCTGCCAGTCGGCGCTCATGAGGATTTCGACGCCCCCGTAGGAGCGGCTTCAGCCGCGATGCGAACCGGGTGCCGGCGCAAGGCGCCCATTGTCTTCGCGGCTGAAGCCGCTCCTACCAATGCACGGCGCTTCATTCGTGCTCACCAAGAAACGCGAGCAGCCGCACCTCGTCCCAGACCTCGACGCCCAGCTCCTCGGCCTTGGCGAGCTTGGAGCCGGCCGCCTCGCCGGCGACGACGAAGCTGGTTTTCTTCGAGACGCTGCCGGCGACCTTCGCTCCCAGCGCTTCCAGGCGCACCTTCGCGTCCTCGCGGGTCAGTGCCGACAGCGTGCCGGTGAGTACGACGCTCTGCCCGTCGAGCGGCCCAGTCACGGTGGTCGGCGCGGCCGGGGTTATCACATCGAGCCTGGACAGCGCCCCACCAATCTCGCCCAGCAGTCGCGCATTGCCGGCGTCATCCAGCCAAGCCGCGAGGGCGCGCGCGGTTTCGGCCGGAAGACCCGCAGTCACGAAATTGTGCTCCGGCGCGTCGATCAGGGCATCCACCTGCTTGAACACGGCGGCAAGCTGCTCGGCGCGGAGGCGGGTGATCTTCGGGATATCCAGATCGACCAGCAGCGTCGCCATATCGAGCCCCTCGCGCAACTTCGGCGACGGCGGATGCGCATCGCTGATGCTCACCCCGCGCGCGAGCAGATCATCGATGACCTGCTGGTTGCCGGGTTGGTCGAGGAAGTGGCCGATCGCGCGCGCCACCTCGCCACCGATGTCGGGCACGCGCTTGAACAGCGGCCACGGCAGGCGCCGGATGACTTCGATGTCGCCGAACCAGAGCGCCAGCGCCTTGGCGGTGCTTTCACCCACATGCTCGATGCCGAGGGCGAACAGGAAGCGCTCCAGCGTGGTGTCGCGGCTGCGGGCAATCGCGGCGATCAGGTTCTCGGCCCACCTGCTGGCGACCTTGCCGGCCTTGACGGTTCCCGGCACCGTGTCGTCACGTTCATCGCAGCGGCGCTTCATCTCCAGCAGGTCGTCGCGCTCCAGCGTGTAAAGGTCGGCGACGGACTTGACGAAGCCCAGTTCCGACAGGTTTTCGATGTGGCGCTCGCCCAGGCCGTCGATGTCCATTGCCCGGCGCGAGGCGAAATGGCCGATCGCCTCGCGGCGCTGGGAGGCGCAGGTCAACTCGCCCGAGCAGCGCCACACGGCGGCGCCCTCCTCGCGCACGATCTCCGAGCCGCACACCGGGCATTGCCGCGGCATCGACCACGGCACTGCATCGGGCGTGCGCTGGTCCGGCATCACCCGCACCACTTCGGGGATCACGTCGCCGGCGCGGCGCACGATCACGGTGTCGCCGACGCGCACGTCGAGCCGCGCCACCTGGTCGGCGTTGTGCAGGGTGGCGCGGGTCACGGTGACGCCACCGACGTGCACCGGTCGCATCAGCACCCAGGGCGTGACCGCGCCGGTGCGACCGACGTTGACCTCGATCGTCTCGACCACGGTCGTCTGTTCCTGCGCCGGGAACTTGTGCGCGATCGCCCAGCGCGGCGCGCGCGAGACGAAACCCATCTCGCGCTGGTCGGCGTAGTCGTCGAGTTTGTAGACCACGCCGTCGATGTCGAACGGCAGCGCGTCGCGCTTGTCGCCGATGCGCCGGTAGTAGCCGAGCAGACCGTCGCTTCCGCTGACCACGCGGCTTTCGGCGCTGACCGGCAGACCCCACTCGCGCAGGCGCTGCAAGGTGGCCGAATGCGTGTCGGGCAGCTTGCCGCCCTCGACCAGCCCGGTGCCGTAGGCGTAGAACGCGAGCGGACGCCGCGCGCTGATGCGCGCATCGAGCTGGCGCAGCGACCCGGCCGCACCGTTGCGCGGGTTGGCCAGCACCTTGCCGCCTTCGGCCAGCGCGCGCTCGTTGTAGGCTTTGAACGCGGCCAGCGGCATGTAGGCCTCGCCGCGCACTTCCAGCACATCCGGCCAGTCGTCGCCGCGCAGCTGAAGCGGGATGGCTTTCACCGTGCGCAGGTTGGCGGTCACGTCCTCGCCGGTCGCGCCATCGCCGCGGGTCGCGCCCTGCACCAGTCGGCCATGCTCGTAGCGCAGGCTGATCGCGAGCCCGTCAAGCTTGGGCTCGACCGAGAACGTCGGGTTTTCCCGATCGAGCTTCTGTTCGACCCGACGCACGAAATCGGCGACCTCCACTTCGGTGAAGGCGTTGCCGAGCGACAGCATCGGAATCGCGTGCCTGACCGCTGCGAAGGCACCGGACGGCGCGCCGCCGACACGCTGGGTCGGCGAGTCGGGCGTCAGCAGCTCCGGGTGCGCCTGCTCGAGCTCGTCCAGTTCGCGCAGCAGGCGGTCGTAGTCGGCGTCCGGGATCGCCGGGTCGTCGAGCACGTGATAGCGATAGTTGGCGTCATCGAGTTGACGGCGCAGCTCGGCGATGCGGGTAGCTACGTCGGTCATGGTCATCGCATCGCAGGGCGGTCCGCGGAGGTGAAATCTTTCGACGCGGATCAACGCGGATCAGCGCGGATCAGCGCGGATAAGAGCCAAGCGTGGCCGAAAGCGCAGAAGCATTCCTGAATGCTCTATCCGTGTCCATCCGCGTAAATCCGTATCACAAAAAAAAAGCTCACCAACGCGACGGCTTGCTCAGCGGCGGCGCTTCGCGTTCGCGGTCATAGGCGCGCAGCTCCTCGCGGATGAGGGCGATGCGTTGGCGGCCCAATGCGTTGCGCTGCTCGTCCAGGACGATGCCACCGAGCAGCTCGGCCATGCGCTCGACGGTCGGCAGCATGGTTTCCCAGCCGTCGAGCGCCGGCACCGGTGCCGGCAGGGTCAGGAAGAAGGCGATCGCCGGGGTTTCCAGCTCCTGGATGGTCGCCATATCAAAGCTGCCCGGCTTCATGATGTTGGCGACGCTGAATACCGGACCGCGTTCGGCATGATTCTCGACCAATCGGTGGAATACGCCCATGTAGCCGTAGGTCAGGCCGGCCTTCTCGGCGGCGACCACGATGTCGGTGCCCTGCAGCTTCTCGCCGGCGCGCGCGGCCAGATACAGCGTGACGATCTTGTCGAACTCCTCGCTGACGCGGCGGCCCGGCTCGCTGCCGCCCGCGCTGGCACCGCCTTCGAGGGTCCGGTCGAACAATTCGAGCTCGGCCTGGGTGCTGGCCGCATCGCCGTTGTCATCGGGCCCAACCAATCCGCTTTCAATCTGCTCACCGAACGTCGGCTCGACCCGCGAACCACTACCGGCTTCACGCGCGACCCGCTTGCCCTGCCCCGGCCGGCGCGGCCGGCCGAAGAACACGATCGCGGCGATGAGGATCACGCCGGCGATCAGGATTCCGATCCGCAGCAGGGTCATGTCCGACATCTGGGGCTCCTAAAACCGGTTGCCCGCAAAGGGCGCAAAAAGGACGCGAAAAAGGGCGTAAAAAAGGCGAAAAAAATTTACTTTTCGTTTACCCGTATATCAGATGTCATCCCCGCCAAGGCGGGGATCCAGAGCGGCGATCCTGCAAGTCCGCGGGGCATGGATTCCCGCCTTCGCGGGAATGACGGCTGGTAAAGCCGGTTCTTCGGGATTCCCTCGTGTTCCGTCTGGCTCGCCTTACCTTCTTACCCTGCTTCTTCGATTACTTCCTTCCTTACTTTTCTTTCGCTCTACTTTTGCGCGTTTCGCGTCCTTTGCGGACAGCGCCCTTGCTTCAAGCCGCCCCAGCCAGACGCGTAGCTTCCGCGAGGTCGACCGAAACCAACCGGCTGACGCCCGGCTCGCGCATGGTGACGCCGGACATCTGTTGCGCGGCTTCCATCGTGGCCTTGTTGTGGGTGACGAACAGGAACTGTACCTGCTCGCTCATCTCGCTGACCAATGCGCAGAAGCGACCGACGTTGGCTTCGTCCAGCGGCGCGTCGACCTCGTCGAGCAGACAGAACGGCGCCGGGTTCAGGCGGAAGATCGCGAACACCAGCGCGACCGCGGTCATCGCCTTCTCGCCGCCCGAGAGCAGCGAGATATTGGACACGCGCTTGCCCGGCGGGCGCGCCATGATCGCCACGCCGGTATCGAGCAGGTCCTCGCCGGTCAGCTCCAGGTACGCGTGGCCGCCGCCGAACAGGCGCGGGTAGAGCTCCTGCACGCCGGAATTGACCCGGTCGAAGGTGTCCTTGAAGCGGCCGCGGGTTTCGCGGTCGATCTTGCGGATCGCGTCCTCCAGGGTCTCCAGCGCGGTCGTGAGGTCGGTGTCCTGCGCGTCGAGGTACTCCTTGCGTTGCGCGGCCTCGGCGTGTTCGGCGATCGCGGCGAGGTTCACGGGCTCGAGCCGGCGCAGCTTGGCGTCGAGCTCGCTGACGGTGCGCTCCCACGCCTGTGGTTCGGCCGCGTCGTCGAGCGTGTTGACCACGTCCTCGAGCACGAAGCCGGCCTCGACCACCGCCGCGCTGAGTTGTTCGGCCTTGAGCACCAGCGCCTGCTGTTCTAGCCGGCGCTGGCCAATAGCCTCGCGCTGCTGCAGGGCCTGCTCGTCGCGCTGGTGACGGGTCTGCTCGAACCGCCGCAGGTCGTTGTCGATCCCGTCCAGCGCAGTGCGTGCGCCGGTCAGCTGCTGCTCGGCCAGCACGCGCTGCTCGAGCGCGACCTGGCGCTGTTCCTCCAGCGTCTGCACCGGCGCGTCGCCCTCGGCCAGTTGCGCGGCGAGTTCGCCCAGGCGCGAATCGAGCTGGCCCCGTTGGCCGCCCATGCGTTCCAGCGCCTGTGACAGCGCCGCGATCTGGGTGCGCTGCGACTCCAGCGTCAGCGCCAGGGCATGCGCGGTGTCGCGCGACTCGCGGGCCATCGTGCGGGCCTGGTCGCGGGCCTCGGTCAATGCGCTTCGCTCGGTCTCGAGCTGCAGGCGAGTGTCCTCCAGCGCGCTCATCCGGGCGACCGCGTCTTCCTGCCGGGTGCGCGCGTCGCGGCCCTGTTCGCGGCTGCTGCCGAGCGTGGCGGCGAGCTGTTCGAGCTCGGCCTCGATCTTCTCGATGCGCCCGCGCGCTGAATCCAGCCGGCCCTGCTGGCTCTGTACCTGGCCGGCCAGTTCGGACACGCTGCGATGCGCCATGTACAAGGCGCGCTGCGCGTCCTCGCGCTGCTGCTCGGCCGCCAGCAGGCGGTCGCGCAGCTGGGTGAGGGTCGATTCGAGCTCGCGCTCGCGCGTCTGCAGGTCCTCGATCTCGACCCGCAGCGACTGGATTTCGCGCTCGCGCAGCAGTGCACCCTGCTGGGCCGCGCCCGAGCGCAGCACGCGTACCCAGCCGGCGCCGAGACGCTCACCGCTGCGGGTGATCACCGAGTCGCCCTCGCCCAGCGACGCCTGCAACGCTCGCGCCGCCGCCAGATCCTCGGCGGCATGCAGGCGGGCGAGCAGCCGGCGGATTGCGGCGGGGCCCTGCACCTTCGCTGCCAGCGAGGTCGTGGCATAGCTCGTCGTGTCGGTTTCGGCCGAGACCAGCGCCAGACGGCCATCGCCGAGCTCGCCGATCGCATCGACTAGCGCACTGTCCAAGCTGGCCTCCGGCGCATCCACCAGCACGCCCTCGATCAGCTGCCCGAGCGCGGTCTCGACCGCGTTCTCCCAGCCCGGCTCGACCACCAGCGTCTCGCCGACGCGCGCGGCCGAATCCAGCCCTCGCGCCTGCAGCCAACTCAATGCGGCGCCCTGCTCCTGGCCGAGTGCGGCGTGCTGCAGCGTCTCCAGCGACGACAACCGGCCGCGCGCGGCCTGCGCCTGCTTGCGCACCTCGCCGAGTTCGGATTGGGTGGCACGCTGCTGTTCCTGCAGATCGCCGACGGCGGCCTTGCGGGTCTCGACCGCCTCGCCGAGGCCGTCGAGCGACTCCTTCTGCAGTTCGTGCTGCTCCTGCAACTGGCCGAATGCGGCCGCCAGCGCGTCCAGGTCCAGCCCGGTTCGTTCGTTGCCGAGCGCCTCGCGGCGGCGGTCGGCATCCATCGCCTGGCGGTCGAGGTGCTCGATGCGGGTGCGCTCGACGTCCGCCGCACGCACCGCCTCGGACTGGGCGCGGCTGTGCTCGTCCCAGCGCTGCTGCCAATCATTGAGCCGGATTTCGGCGTCGCGCAGGGCCTCCTGGCGGGCCTCATCGGACTCGCGCAACTCTTCCAGCTTCGGCTCGGATTCGGCCACCGCGGCCTGCAGTACGTCGAATTGCGCCTGGTCGCTGCCGATGTGTTCGGCGACCTCGGTCAGCGCCGCCTGGGCCTCGTCGCGGGCGCGTTGCAGACGCGTCGACATCTCGCGCTGGTGCTGGATCTGCTGCTCGATGCGGGCCAGCGCGCCGCTGACTTCGTAGCTCTCGCCCTGCGCCTTGTTGAGCGCCTCGGCGGCCTGCTCGCGGCGCACGCGGCCGGTCTCGATCTCGCGCTCGGCCTCGCGCTGCTCGGCGATGAGCTGCTGCAGCCGGGTTTCCTGCTGGCCCAGCTTCTCGCGCTGGCCCTGCAGCTTGCGATCGAGTGCGCGATGCTCCAGCGCCTTCCATTCGGCGTCCTTGACCAGGCGCTCGGCCTGGATCGCCTGATACTGCTCGGCCTGACGCGCCTGACGCTTCAGGTGTTCAAGTTGTTTACCAACTTCATCGCGCAAGTCGTTGAGACGATCGAGGTTTTCCCGCGTGTGGCGGATGCGGGTCTCGGTTTCCCGGCGGCGCTCCTTGTACTTGGAAATGCCGGCCGCCTCCTCCAGGTACACGCGCAGGTCTTCGGGCCGGGCCTCGATGATCTGGCTGATCATGCCCTGCTCGATGATCGAGTAGCTGCGCGGGCCCAGCCCGGTGCCCAGGAACAGGTCGGTGATGTCGCGGCGGCGGCACTTGGCGCCGTTGAGGTAGTACTGGCTGGCGCCGTCGCGGCTAACGGTGCGCTTGACCGAGATCTCGTCGAAGGCGCCGTACTCGCCGGTGATGGTGTGATCGGAGTTGTCGAAGATCAGCTCGACCGTCGCCTGCGACACCGGCTTGCGCGCCGAGGAACCGGCGAAGATCACGTCGGTCAGCGAGTCGCCGCGCAGGCGGCTGGCCGAGCTCTCGCCCATCACCCAGCGCACCGCGTCGATGATGTTGGACTTGCCGCAGCCGTTGGGCCCGACCACGCCGGTCATGTTGGTCGGCAGGTGCAGCGTGGTGGGATCGACGAAGGACTTGAAGCCGGACAGCTTGATGGTGGACAGACGCATGCGGCGAGAGGGCCCCTGGGCGGCGTCGCGTGGCGCGCCGCATTGATTCATAAAGTGGATCAGGTTTGTTACCTAATCCATTGATTTAAATAACCGTAACGCGGCTGGAAAGCTGCGATTTCCAGCGAGTATAGCGGCCTGCGCGGCTGGCGTCGGCGGAGTGAGCGCCGCCTGTCGAAGGGTGACTCGCAGGATGGCTTGAGCCAAGGCGATAACGATCGATCACGGCAACTGTGGGTATCGCTACGCTCCACCCATCACGACGAACTGCGCCGGGCCCACAAGGCGACCAGCGTAGAGCCGAGCTTGCTCGGTTTCGCGGGAACACATTCGCGGGAACACAGCTGTCGCGCAGCCGAGCAAGCTCGGCTCTACCAGCCTCTTCGCGCCGGCAGCGCCCGCGCTCACGAAGCCATTGCCCATTTGCGGGTAGCGTCGCCCCATGCACGACACCCTGATCCTGTTCGGCGCCACCGGCGATCTCGCCCAGCGCTACCTGTTTCCGTCGTTGCTGCACCTATGGCGCGACCGCCTGCTGCCGCCCGACTTCCGCGTGGTCGCGGTGGGCCGGCAGCCGATGGACGACGACGGCTTCCGGACCTGGCTGCGCGAGCGCCACGGCGAGGCGGCCGAGGACGGGGACCTCGACGGCCTGCTCGCCCGGGTCCAGTACCGCACGGTCGACCTGGACGACGAGGCCGCCATCCCCAACGCGCTGGGCGTCTATGCCGACCGGCCCTGCGTCAGCTACCTGGCCACGCCGCCGGACCTGTTCGTGCCGGCCGCACGCGGGCTCAGCGCGGCCGGACTGCTCGCCGATCCCTCGCGGCTGGTGCTGGAAAAACCCATCGGCCGTGATCTCGCCTCCGCGCGCGCCATCAACGCCGCGCTGCGCGAGTGCCTGGACGAGTCGCGGATCTTCCGCATCGACCATTACCTGGGCAAGGCGCCGGTGCAGAATCTGCTCGCCTTGCGGCTGGGCAACACCCTGATGGAGGCGGTGTGGCAACACCGCTGGATCAAGTCGGTCGACATCCTGGTGGCCGAGACTGCCGGCGTCGATGGCCGCGAGGGGTACTACGCCGGCTACGGCGCGCTGCGCGACATGGTGCAGAACCACATGCTGCAGCTGCTCGCCCTGATTGCAATGGAGCCGCCGGCCGCGCTGGACGCCGACAGCATCCGCGACGAGAAACGCAAGGTGCTGTGCGCGTTGCGGCCGATGGAGCCAGGCGATGTGGCGACCGATGCGGTGCGCGGGCGCTACCGTGCCGGCGTGGTCGAAGGCGATGCGGTGATCGGCTTCGACGACCGCCACGCCGACCCGCGCGGGCCGGTGGAGACCTTCGTCGCGCTGCAGGCCTGGATCGACAACTGGCGCTGGGCCGGCGTGCCGTTCCGGCTGGTCACCGGCAAGCGGCTGGCCGCGCGCACCACCGAGGTGGTGGTGTCGTTCAAGCCGGTGTCGCACTGGCTGTTCGAGCGCCCCCGCCGCGAGCGCGCCCGCGCCAACCGGCTGCGCATGCAACTGCAGCCGGAGGAAACCATCGAACTCGGCCTGATGGGCAGCCTGGCCGCGTCCGAATGGGGCGCGATGGAGTTGCGGCCGATGACCCTGGACCTGCCGGTGTCGCGCTCGGACCAGCGCCGCATCGCCTACGAGCGCTTGCTGGTGGATGCGCTGCGCGGCAATCAGACCCTGTTCGTGCGCGACGACGAGGTCGAGGCCGCCTGGCGCTGGATCGACAGCGTCGAGCGCGCCTGGTCGCAGGCCCAGGCGCCGGTGCACGACTATCCGGCCGGCTCCTGGGGTCCGGCCGAAGCCGCCGCGTTCATGCCGCGCACCTTGCTGAAGTCCCCGCGCGGGGGTGATGCGTGAGCGGCGTCGGCGTGCTGCTGGCCGATATCGGCGGGACCAATGCGCGCTTTGCGCTGGCGCACCCCGGCGACTCGCCGCCGCTGCTCGCCGACAGCATCGAGACCTTCCAGGTCGAGGCATTCGCGTCGCTGGCCGATGCGGCCCGGCATTACCTCGACGGCCGCGATGCGCAGGTGCGCGATGCGGTGTTCGCGGTGGCCGGTCGGGTCGACGGCGACGAGGCGCGCATCACCAACCACCCCTGGGTGATCTCGATCGAGCGCACGCGCCGGGCACTCGACCTCGAACACCTGCAGATGGTCAACGATTTCGCCGCGCAGGCGATGGCGGTGTCGCTGCTCGACCACACCGACGTCGCCCAGGTCGGTTCCGCGCGCTGGCCCGGCCACGACGTGGGAGTCGGCGACGATGGCCGCGACCGCACCTACGCGGTGATCGGCCCTGGCACCGGCCTGGGCGTAGGCGCGCTGTTGCGTCGCAACGGCCAGTACCACGCGCTGCAGACCGAGGGCGGCCACGTCAGCTTCGCACCCGGCACGCCGGAGGAGATCGGCGTACTGCAACGCCTGTCGGGCGAGTTCGGCCGGGTCTCAAACGAGCGCCTGGTCAGCGGCGGCGGCCTGGTGAACCTGCATCGGGCGCTCAGTGCGATGGCCGGTGGCGAGGAGGCACATGGATCCCCCGGGCCCCTGCGGCCGGAGGACATCACCGCACGCGCAATCGACGGCGACGCCCGCTGCCTGCACACGATCGATGTGTTCTGCGCCGTCTTTGGCGCGGCCGCGGGCGACCTGGTACTGACCCTGGGCGCGTGGGACGGCGTGTTCCTGACCGGTGGCGTGGTGCCGCGGGTGATGCCGTGGCTCGCCCACTCTGGCTTCCGCCACCGCTTCGAGCACAAGGGCCGTTTTTCGCCGGCTATGGCGACCGTGCCGACGCTCGCGGTGACCCATCCGCACCCCGGGCTGCTGGGCGCCGCGGCCCTTGCGCGACAGCTGCCGCAGGCGCCTGCACAGGCGCTGCCCGGTTACACGCAGGCGTGAGGTCGGCATGCGACACTCGAACAATGCCCGCCGCACCGCCGCCCGATCCGGTTGCCATGGACTCGCTCGATCCCACGCGCGCGGTGCTGCACGCGTTTCCGAGCGCCGATGCGTGGACCTGGGCGAGTGCGGTGGCGATCGCCGCGGAGCTGCGTCGCGACCTGCAGCAGCGTCCGCGCGCGCGCCTGTTGCTGTCCGGTGGAGGCACCCCGGCGCCGGTGTATCGCGCACTGGCGAAGGCGCCGCTGGACTGGAACCGGGTCGATGTGGCCCTGGTCGACGAGCGCTGGCTGTTGCCGGACGACCCCGACAGCAACGCACGCTTGGTGCGCACGCATCTTCTGACCCAGCATGCCGCGCAAGCCCGTTTCGAGCCGATGACGCAACCGGGCCGGCCGATCGAGGATGCGGTGGCGAGCGCCAACGCGCATGGGCAGCAGGTCGCCAGCGTGGCCGTGCTCGGCATGGGTGCCGACGGTCATACCGCGTCGCTGTTTCCGCACATGCGCAATTTCGATCGCGCGCTGGCCAGCCGCCAGGCCTATGTCGAGGTCGACGCCAGCGGCTGCGCGGGCGCGCAACAATGGCTGCGGCGCATCAGCCTGACCCCTGCCGGGCTGGCGCGCGCGCAGTCGCGCCTGCTGCTGATCCAGGGCGAGCGCAAACGCGAGGTGCTCGAGCAGGCACTCGCCAGTGGCGACGTGACGAAATGGCCGGTACTGGCCGCGATCGACCTGCCCGCCGGCAGTCACGACCCGGCGCCGCTGCAGGTGTACTGGAGCCCCTGACAGACGCGGCTGTCGAGGTAGGCCACGGGCGCATAAGTGCTCGAACGAGACAACCGCCTCGGTTGTTTCCCCCTTTGACAAAGGGGGATCAAGGCGGATTTGCTTTGGCCCCCGACGCGGCGCCCGAAGCAAATCCTCCCCAACCCTCCTTTTTCAAAGGAGGGAGCCAGACGCACCATTCGTCGAGGTTCCCATGAGTCTGCATCCCTGCATCGTCGAAGTCACCGACCGCATCCGCGAGCGCAGCCGCGCCACCCGCGCGGACTACCTCGCCCGCATCGATGCCGCACGTCTGGCGACGCCCCACCGGTTCGCCCTAAATTGCGGCAACCTGGCCCATGGTTTTGCCGGCAGCGAGGAGGACAAGCCCGCGCTCAAGGCAGGCCGCGCGCCGAATCTGGGCATCGTCACCAGCTACAACGACATGCTGTCGGCGCACGCGCCCTACGGCCCCTATCCCGACTTCATCAAGGCCAGCGCGCGCGCGGTCGGCGCGACCGCTCAGGTCGCCGGCGGCGTGCCGGCGATGTGCGACGGCGTCACCCAGGGCCGCACCGGCATGGAGCTGTCGCTGTTCTCGCGCGACGTGATCGCGCAGGCCACTGCCATTGCCTTGTGCCACGACATGTTCGACGCGACGCTGTGCCTGGGTATCTGCGACAAGATCGTGCCGGGGCTGCTGATCGGCGCGCTCGCCTTCGGCCATCTGCCGACGGTGTTCGTGCCCGGCGGGCCGATGCCGTCGGGCCTGTCGAACCGGGCCAAGGTGGTGGTGCGCGAGCGCTACGCCAGCGGCGAGGCGAGCGTGGAGGACCTGCTGGAGGCCGAGTCGGCCTCGTATCACGCGCCCGGCACCTGCACGTTCTACGGCACCGCCAACTCCAACCAGGTGCTGCTGGAGGCCATGGGCCTGCAACTGCCCGGCTCTTCCTTCGTCAATCCCGGCAATCCGCTGCGCGCTGCATTCACCCGCGAAGCGGTGCGCCGCGCCGCATGCATCACCACCCAGGGCGAGGACTACCGCCCGATCGGGCGCCTGCTCGACGAGCGCGCGATCGTCAACGCGATCGTCGCGCTGCTCGCCACCGGCGGTTCGACCAACCACACCATCCACTTCGTCGCGGTGGCGCGTGCCGCCGGCCTGCAGGTGACCTGGGAGGACTTCGACGCGATCGCGCGCGTGGTACCGCTGCTGTCGCGCATCTACCCCAACGGCGATGCCGACGTGAACCAGTTCGCCGCGGCCGGAGGCACCGCGTTCGTGTTCCGCGAGCTGCTCGGCGGCGGCCTGATGCACGACGACATCGAGACCATCGTGCCCGGCGGCATGCGGGCCTACTGCGACGAGCCGCGGCTGGACGGTGATGCACTGGTGTTCGATCCGGTACCGACCACCAGTCGCGCGTCCGAGATCCTGCGCCCGCTCAGCGACGCTTTCGATCCCCACGGCGGTATCGCACTGCTGCAGGGCAACCTGGGCCGCTCACTGGGCAAGCCCTCGGCGGTCAAGCCCGAGCATCGCCGCATCGAGGCACCCGCGGTGGTGGTCGATGACGCGCGCGTGCTCAAGCTGCTGCACGAGCAGGACGCGCTGCCGCGGGATTTCATCGCGGTGGTGCGATTCCAGGGGCCGCGCGCCAACGGCATGCCCGAACAGCACAGCCTGATGCCGCTGCTGGGGGTCATGCTCAACGCCGGTCGCCGGGTCGCGCTGGTGACCGACGGCCGCCTGTCGGGGGCCTCGGGCAAGGTGCCCTCTGCCATCCATGTCATCCCGGAGGCGGTCGACGGCGGTCCGATCGCGCGGGTGCGCGACGGCGACATGCTGCTGCTCGATCTCGATGCCGCGGTGCTGGTGGCGCAAGTAAGCGACGAGGAACTGGCCGGCCGTGAGCCCGCCAAGCCGCGCAGCGAAGGTGGAGTCGACCTCGGACGCGGCCTGTTTGCGCACAACCGGGCCAACGCCACGCCGGCCGACGAGGGTGCGCTGTCGATCAGCGTCGCCCCGTTTTCCACCGGCGAACTGGTGGCCAACGTGCTCAACGAGGGCGGCGAATGACTCGCTCGGCCGCCGCCGCGTTGCTGTACCGGGCCGGGGTGATGCCGGTGGTCACAGTGCGCGATGCCGACAGCGCCGTGCGTATCGCGCGCGCACTCATCGAGGGCGGACTGGGCGCAATCGAGGTGACGTTGCGTTCGGACGCGGCGCTAGACGCCATCGCCGCGATCCGCCGCGAGGTCCCCGGCATGAGCGTGGGCGCCGGCACCGTGCTGGACGCAGGCCAGTTGCAGGCTGCGCAGGACGCCGGCGCCCAGTTCGTCGTCACTCCCGGCACGCCGCCCGTCCTGGCCGAGGCTTTGATGGCCGCGGCGGTGCCGGTGGTGCCGGGCGCGGCGAGCGTCAGCGAGATCCTCGCCCTGGCTGCGCGCGGCTTCGACGCGGTCAAGCTGTTCCCGGCCGAGCCGCTGGGCGGCGCGGCGATGGTCAAGGCCCTGCGCGGCCCCTTGCCCGCTGTCGGCTTGTGCCCCACCGGCGGGATAGTGGAAGCGCAACTGCCCGACTACCTCGCGCAGCCCAACGTGTTGTGCGTGGGTGGCTCGTGGCTGGTCCGTGACGAATGGCTCGCGGCGGGCGATTTTGCCGCCGTGCGTGATGTCGCGAGGCGGGCGGCAGAGGCGTTGGCTGCGGCACGGGACGGAAGCTGAGCCGAGGCCCGGCGCGGGTGCCGATTGCCGCTGCAGCAGTCGGCTCAGGCCTCTGCTTCCTGCGGCGTGCGGGCGCGAATCGACAAGGCGTGGATGTCGGTATTCATCAGCTCGCCGACGGCGGCGTACACCGCGCGGTGGCGCGCGATCGGGTTGAGACCGCTGAAGGCATCGCTGATCACGTCCACGCGGAAATGCCCGCGGCCGTCGCGGGCGCCGGCGTGACCGGCGTGGCGATGGCTTTCGTCTTCGATCTCCAGCGCCTGCGGCTTCAGCGCCGCTTCGAGCGCGGCGCGGATCGCGGGCACGCGCTGCTCGCGCGGCAACGCGCCTACGATCGGGGCACCAGGCATCGGCGACTCGCTCATGGCAGCACCGGCTTGAACGGCCGCACCTCGACGCGGGCATACACGCCGGCGGCCACGTAGGGGTCGGCATCGGCCCAGGCGCGGGCGGCCTCAAGCGAATCGAACTCGGCCACGACCAGGCTGCCGCTGAAACCGGCCGGGCCGGGGTCTTCGGCGTCGATCGCCGGACACGGGCCGGCCAGCAGCAACCGGCCCTGGTCGCGCAGGGCGGTCAGGCGGGCCAGGTGCTCGGTCCTGGTCGCAAGCCGCTTGGCCAGTACTTCGGCGCCGTCGTAACCTTCTATTGCGTACCACATGTGTTTGCCGGTTCCCGAGTCGTCATGCAGGGCAACGATTGTAGGGCACCCGAACCGTCGCTCCGGGTCCTTCCCTTGCGCATGAACTCCCCGGCTGGACACGGCTTTGATGACCCCGTACCCTAGCTGTCACGCCCATGGCCGGGCGCAGTCGGTCCGTCGCGACAGGTCCCCACACCGCCGCCACGTTCCGCGCCGCACTCCATCCCAGTGCCAGTGCGACGCTGCACCCCACCGGCCCCGCGCCCGCAACCTTCTTCCGTCGTTCGCCGTCACGTCCTGCGTGGCGCGCAAGTCGGGGCCATTCGTGCAGGCAGGCGGGCCGGGCACGACTTTTCGCAATTCGTTGCACCCGCAGTCGTTTACCCGCAGTGGCCGCATCCGGCCGCCTGCACCTTTGCAGCAGCAGCAGTGCCTGCGGCCCGGTCGGGGCCGGACCTGCATGGCCCCCGGAGGGGCCAGCCTCGCATGACCAACGAACTCGCGCCCGACGCGACCGAGCACAAAGTGACCGGGGACCACCCCACGCCGGCCGGCCTCAACCCGCTGTCGCCGCAGCAGCAGGAAATGCGGCTGGCGATGGTGCACGGCCAGCCGGTGCTGCAGATCCCGCAGGACCTGTACATCCCGCCGGATGCGCTGGAGGTGATACTCGATGCATTCGAAGGCCCGCTCGACCTGTTGCTGTACCTGATCCGCCGGCAGAACCTGGAGATTCTCGACATCCCGGTGGCCGAGATCACCCGGCAATACGTCGACTACATCCAGGCGATGCACGAGATGCGTTTCGAGCTCGCCGCCGATTACTTGGTGATGGCCGCGATCCTGGCCGAGATCAAATCGCGCATGCTGCTGCCGCGCGCGGTCACCGAGGAAGGCATCGAGGACGACCCGCGCGCCGAACTGGTCCGCCGCCTGCAGGAGTACGAGCGTTTCAAGAAGGCCGCCGCGGACCTCGACACCCTGCCCCGCCAGGACCGCGACACCGTCCCGGCGCAGGCGTACGTGCCCGACCGCGCCACGGTCAAGCTGCCGCCGCCGGTGGACCTGCGCGAGATGCTGCTGGCGCTGCACGACGTGTTCAAGCGCGCCGAGCTCTACACCCAGCATGCGATCAAGCGCGATGCGCTGAGCGTGCGCCAGCGCATGGGCGAGTTGCTCGAGCGCATGAGCGACGGCGCGTTCTACCGGTTCGAGTCGCTGTTCACCGCCGAGGAAGGCAAGCTCGGCGTGGTGGTGACCTTCCTGGGCCTGCTCACCCTGGCCAAGGAGCAACTGGTCGAGATCGTGCAGGAGCACCCCTCCGATGCGGACCATGATCCGCGTCAGGCGCTCGCGCCGATCTACGTCAAGTCGCTCGCCCTCGGCGAGGCCGCCACGCAGGTCGAGCTCACCAGCGAGTTCGACGAGGACGCGGCCAATGACGATGCGCCCGCGTGAACGGCGGGGGTGGTCCGCAAAGGACGCAAAAAGCGCAAAAGGAAAGCGAAAGACGAGACAAATAGTGTTGTCCGCCGGATGAGTCTCGCGCCGGCTCGAAACGCGGCGAAGAATCGATTCCGCCACGGCACAAACCGATCCCCCCGCCTCCGCGGGATGCCAGCCAACCGCTCAGCACGACAAAGATTTTTTGCTTTCTTTTGCGCCTTTCGCGTCCTTTGCGGACCAAAAGGCTCTTGAAGCACCCACCACCGATTCGCAACCAGCCCAACCCATGGACCAGACCCTGATTACCCGCATCGTCGAAGCCGCGCTGCTCGCGGCCAACCAGCCGTTGACGCTGGCGCAGCTGCACGCATTGTTTCCGGAGGACCAGCCGGCGCCGGCCGACAGCGTCGAGCTCGCGCTGCAGACCCTGCGCGAAGGCTGTGACGGGCGCGGGGTCGAACTGGTCGAACTGGCGTCGGGCTTCCGCTACCAGGTGCAGGCCGACGTGCATCCCTGGGTCGCGCGGCTGTGGACCGAACGGCAGACCCGCTATACCCGTGCCACCCTGGAAACCCTGGCGCTGATCGCCTACCGCCAGCCGATCACCCGCGGCGAGATCGAGCAGGTCCGCGGCGTGGCGGTCAGCAGCAACATCATCCGTTCGCTGGAGGAGCGCGAGTGGATCCGCGTCGTCGGCCATCGCGACGTCCCGGGCAAGCCGGCGTTGTTCGGCACCACCAGGACCTTCCTCGACTACTTCGGCCTGAAGCGGCTCGACGAGCTGCCCCCGCTGTCGGAGCTCAAGGAACTGGGCGAGCTGGAGCCGCAGTTCCAGTTCGACGGCGCGCCCGCCGGCGACCAGGCGATCGCGGCCGGGGGTATCGGCAGTGGCGCCGATGCCGAAAGCGCGGATTCCAATGGCGATGACAACAACGCCGCAACCGACCAGGCCGGTGCGGCGGATGCAACCCACGCAGATCCGGATGATCCCCAACCCGGCGCCGAAGTGGTCGAAGCAGCGGCCGATGTGGTCGATACGACCGATAGCGCAATCGAAACAATGACCGATGCGGTCCAAATCACGACCGACGTGGTCGACCAGGACACCACCACGAACACCCGGCCCACCGGCCACACCCATCCAAATGAAGAGGACGACGCCGAACCGGCCTCGTCGGAGCGACAGCAATGACTGAAGAAAAAAGCCGCAAGCTCACGCTGAAGCGCGGCACCGAAGCGACACCCGATGCGCCGCGCTCACAGGAACGCCTGCACAAAGTGCTCGCACAGGCCGGGCTCGGCTCGCGCCGCGCGCTCGAGCAGCGCATCGCCGATGGCCTGGTCAAGGTCAACGGCGAGGTCGCGCAGACCGGCATGAGCATCGGCAGCGGCGACCGCATCGAGCTCGACGGCCGCCAGTTCGTCGCCAGCGCGCTGACCGAACCGGCCCGCGTGCTGATGTACAACAAGCCCGAAGGCGAGGTCACCACGCGCGAGGACCCCGAGGGCCGGCCGACCATCTTCGAGGCGCTGCCCGCACTCAAGGGCGCGCGCTGGGTCGCGATCGGCCGGCTCGACATCAACACCAGCGGCCTGCTGCTGCTGACCACCGACGGTGAGCTGGCCAACGCGCTGATGCACCCGTCCTTCGAGGTCGAGCGTGAGTACGTCTGCCGCGTGCGTGCACCGGAAGGCCAGGACAAGGTCGCCGAGGACCTGGTCGAGCGGCTGCGCCGCGGCGTCGCGCTGGAGGACGGTCAGGCGAAGTTCGACGAGATCGAGCAGATCGGCGGCAGCGACTCACACGACTGGTTCCGCGTGCTGCTCAAGGAAGGCCGCAACCGCGAGGTCCGCCGGCTGTGGGAGTCGCAGGGTTGCCAGGTCAGTCGGCTCAAGCGCATCCGCTACGGCGCGGTCGACCTGCCGCGCGAGCTGTTGCGCGGCCAGTCGCAGGAGCTGCCGACCGACAGGGTCGAGAAGCTGCGCCTGGATCTCGGCCTGGAAGACGCTGCGCCGTCGGCGCTGACGCTGCAGCCGGTGATCGGCCAGCGCAAGGCCGCCAAATCGACGATCAACCTGTCCAACACCGGCGATCGCACCACCGGCTACGTCAGCGGGCACAACAGCGCGTCCGATGAAGGCCGCGAGCTGCGCCGCTTCGACAACGTCCGCGAAGATCGCGGCCGCGGGCGCGGCGCTCCCAACCGGCACGGTGGTCTCACCGTCAGCGGCGAGACCGCAGCCAAGCAGGCGCACAAGCCGTTCAAGCAGCGCCAGGACAAGGGCTCGCGCGCGCTGCCCGAGGGCAATCCGGCGGCCTTCCGCACCTGGTACGTGCCCGAGGGCGTGGATACCGGGCCGAGCGGTCACCGCAATGCCGACGGCCGAGGCCCGAAGAAGCCCTACGGCAAGAAGCCCGGCGGGCGACCGGGTGGCGCTGGCGCTGCGGCTTCGCGGGGCCGCAGCGAACGCGGTCCCGGCGGCGGGCAAGGCCAGGCACAACGCGGCGCGCGTCAGCACACCGGCGCACCGAGCTTCCCCTCCGACCATGCCAATCCCGGCAGCTTCAACCCCTACGGCGACAAGCCGCGCGCCCCCCGCCCCCCCGGCTCGGGTAAACCCGGGCCTCGCCCCGGCGGCAAGCCGGCGGGAAAGCCAGGCGGCAAACCCTCGGGCAAGCCCCGCGGTGGCCGCGGCCCGCGCGGCGGCGGTTGATCGAACCTGCGCAACTAAGGCGCTGCGCCACGCGCCGGCAGCGTCTGAGGCAGGATTCGGTGCCCATGATCCAGTGATGATCTGGGGTCTGGCGAGCGCCACTGCGGACACAGTGCGCAGCAGCCACGAAAAAGGCCGCAGGGGTCAGCTGCGGCCTATGGTTTCCAGTACTGCAGGCCATGCACCCGAGGGTGCTGCCCTGCTACGGCTGTCAGAGCTCGATCAACTCCGCGCCCTTGACCAGCCGGACCTCCTCGACCACCAGCGCGCCGGCGCCGGCGAACGCTTCGGCGCCGCTCATCGAGCCGCCCGCGACGTCATCGTCGAAGTCCACCGATGCCTGCGCCCGCGCCTGCACGACGATGTCATGGACGCCCGAGGTCAGGTCGGTCATGGCGAAGTTGAAGGCATGCGCGTTGAGCGTCTTCAGGATCAGCTGAAGCTCTTCGGCATCGAGGCAGTCGACCGCGCCGGTGGTCAGGTCGGCGGTGCAGTTCAGGCCGGCGAACTCGGCGGCCAGCGTCTGCACGCGGTCGCAGAACACCACGCCTTCGGCGGCGGCGCCGTTGGCATCGATGCTGCCGGTGGGCTCGGCCATGCGCTCGCCATCGACCACCACCCGCACCGCGATGTTGGCGCGGGCAGTCGACGATGACTTGCTGCCGCCCGAGCTCCTGACCGTGGTGTCGGTGACAATGCCGCACTGCATCGACACATCGAACAGCAGGTCCTTCTGGTTGGCGGTCTTGATCTGGGTTTGGAGCACATCGACCCAGCCGGTATCGCCATCGGTGGCTCCATCACTGTAGGCCGATTGAGACAGCGCGATCAGCGGCTTGATCGTCACCGCGGCCTTGGCCGACTGGGCATGGGCGACACCGACCATGCCACCCGCGCACAGCACCACGACTGCTGCTATCAGCTTTGACGTTTGCATTTTTGAATCCCCTAGCATGGGCCGGCATCGCATTTGCGATGGCCGGCGGTTGTTGCGCCCCGTTGCCCGGAATCGATCCCGGCCGAGGCGCAGCGCCGGGGACGTGGGCTTCCGGGACAACGCGGGGTCTTCTGGAAACCGGCCAGCACTGCCGCAAGGCCCGCCCGAGCCGCGACTGCCCGGCCGATCCGGCGGTCTGCCTGCTCGATCCCGGCGGTGCCGGGAGCCGCTACCCGGGCCGCTCCTGCTTGAGCCGCGCCAGCATCGGCTCGACCAGGTCCATCGGCAGCGGGAAAACAATCGTCGAACTGCGCTCGCCGGCAATCTCGGTCAGCGTCTGCAGGTAGCGCAGCTGGATGGCGCGCGGATCGGCGCCGAGCAGCTTGGCGGCCGCGACCAGCTTTTCGGCGGCCTGCTGTTCGCCCTCGGCGTGGATCACCTTGGCTCGGCGTTGGCGCTCGGCTTCGGCCTGGCGCGCGATCGCGCGGATCATGGTCTCGTTGACGTCGACGTGCTTGATCTCGACGTTGGCGACCTTGACACCCCATGCATCGGTCTGCCTGTCGAGCACTTCACGGATGTCGTCGTTGAGCTTCTCGCGGTCGGCCAGCATCTCGTCCAAGTCGTGCCGGCCCAGCACCGAGCGCAGCGTGGTCTGGGCGAGCTGGCTGATCGCCTCGTAGAAGTGCTCGACGTTGATGATCGCGTTCTTCGGGTCGATCACGCGGAAGTACACCACCGCGTTGACCTTGACCGAGACGTTGTCACGCGAGATCAGATCCTGCGACGGCACATCCATGACGATCGTGCGCAGGTCCACCCGAACCATCTGCTGCACCATCGGGATCAGCAGGATCAGGCCCGGCCCCTTGACCCTCCAGAACCGGCCGAGTTGGAACACCACCCCGCGTTCGTACTCGCGCAGTATCTTGATCGCACTGAACAGGAACAACGCGATCAGCAGCAAGGCCGGCAGGTACAGCATCATGAGGCTCATGGCTCGACTCCGTGGTCGGGGGTAAGGGGGACGGGTGCCGCGTCGAGCGGTTCGACGCGCAGGACCAGGCCTTCGACCGCGAGCACCCGGAGCGTCTGTCCGGCCACCACCGGCACCTCGGATTTCGCATGCCAGACCTCGCCGCGGGTGCGCACGCGGCCGTGGCCGGTGAAATCGTGCAGCGCGGTGGCGGCCTGGCCGAGCAGTTCATCCACGCCGGTCGCCACCGGCCGCTTGCGCGACTGCGCCGCGAACCAGATCAGACCCATGAATGCCAACGCGCTGGCCACGCCGATGCCGACGATGAGCGCCACCGGCACCCCGAAACCGGGCACCTCGGTGTCGTAGAGGATCACCGAGCCGGTGATCAGCGCGATCAGTCCGCCGATGCCCAGCGCGCCGAAACTCGGCGCCGCCAGCTCCGCGGTCATCAGCACCACTCCCAGCACGATCAGGCCGACGCCGGCGTAGTTCACCGGCAACACCTGCAGCGCATACAGCGCCAGCAGCAGGGAGATCCCGCCGACCACGCCCGGCACGATCGCGCCGGGGCTGTAACCCTCGAACAGCAGCCCGTACATGCCGACCAGCAGCAGCATGTAGGCGACGGTCGGATCGGTCAGCACCGCCAGCAGCTTGAAGCGCCAGTCCGGTTCGATCGCGGTCACCGGCCGGCCGGCGGTGGCGAGGGTGACGCTGCCCTCGCGCAGCCTGACCTCGCGACCGTCCGCCTGGCGCAGCAGGCTGTCGATGTCATCGGCGAGGATTTCGATGACGCCCTGCTGCAGCGCCTGCTCGGAGGTCAGGGTGGCGGCGTCGCGCACCGCGCGGTCGGCGAAGTCGCTGTCGCGCCCGCGCAGTTCGGCCAGGCTGCGCAGGTAGGCGGCGGCGTCGTTGGTCGCCTTGCGCGAGGATGCGCTGCCCTGCTCGGGCGACGGCTCCGGCGCGGCCGCGGAGTCATCGTCGGCAGCGGGTGTGTCGGAATCCTCCTGCCGCTGCTCCTGCGGCGGAGCACCTGGCCGTTCCATCGGTTCGGGTTTGCCGCCGAGCGACACCGGCGTGGCGGCGCCCAGCGCGGTCGCCGGCGCCATCGCGGCCAGGTGGCAGGCGTAGAGGATGTAGGTCCCGGCACTGGCGGCGCGTGCGCCCTGCGGCGCGACCCAGGCGATCACCGGCACGCGCGAGGCCAGGATCGCCTGGTTGATGTCGCGGGTGGCGGCGTCCAGGCCGCCGGGCGTATCGATGCGCAGCACCACCGCGGCGGCGTTCTGCTCGGCCGCGCGCTGCAGCCCGCGCTCCAGGTAGTCGCGGGTGGCAGGCCCGATGCCGCCCTGGATCTCCAGCAGCAGCACCGCCTGTCCTGATGGGGATCCCGGTGCGGACCCCGCTGCGGTACCCGAGGCAGGCGCGGATGCCGGACCCGGCACAGGCGCAGCCATCGGCGACAGCAACATCGACGCCAGCGCCAGCGCGAAAGCCAGCAGCAGAGCTCGTCCATCCAGTCTCATGACCACCCACCGGGTGACACGGCGCAACCCGCCCGGAGCACCAGTTAACGCCGGGCTCCGTAAACGCAGCGGCAAGAGTCATGCGCCAGCCGGCGGCCGACCCGTAGGCTGGGCTGCCAAGCCCAGCGTGTTTCAGCAGCCGGCGCGGGCGTGCGAAGTAATGCTGGGCTTGTCAGCCCAGCCTACGGCGCTGGCGGCATCGACAGATGACCGGCTTCAAGTGCGACACCGGGGCCGCGCGGGGTGGTTGCGATGACCGCATCGGTCGGCAGCGGCGCACGATGCTCCAGATGCGCCCAGGTGCGATCGAGCGCCTCGTAGACGTAGGGCAGCAGCGGCAGGTACTGGGCGGCGTACACCGGCAGCCCGAGGAACGCATCGAAGTGCTGGGCGTTGTGCACCTGCCAGTAGCGCACGTCGCGCCCCGCCGACTGCACCGCCGCCACGTACGGCGCGCTGCTGAAGGCCGCCGGGATCAACCCGTCGTCCAGGCCATGGATCACGACGACCGGCAAGCCCGCGCGAGGCGGCTGCGCCTCGATGGCCGCCACGCCCTCGCGCACGCGGTCCGCGTCCGGGCCTTGGCCATCCCAGAGCGCTCGCAGGCACTGCAGCTCCCCCAGAGCCAAGCCAGTCGTCGGCGGCGCGACGATGGCGACGCCCGCGCCCGGCGCAATGCCGCTGCCGTCGGACCACCAGGCGGCACGCTCGGCCGCCGTGGCCGGACGCGGCGCGCCCTCGGGTGTCACCGCCGAGAATGCGTGGCGGCACGGGTGTTCACCGACGCCGTAGCGCCCGTACGCCGAGGCATATGTCACCGCGACCGCGCGCCACAGGTCGAACGCGAGGCTGATCGAGCCGGCACGCAATGCGGCGTCGGTCCAGCCATTTGCACGCAAGGTCTCGTAGGCCGATCGCTGTTGCTCGGCGGCACTGGCGCCGGTGACCAGGCCGGCCTCGGCCAGCGCCGCGCAGTGCGCCGCCGCATTCGGCATCGGCGGCACGCCCAGGTGCGGCAGCGCGCACGGCATCAGCAGCGCGGCCTCTGTGCTGTAGTCATAGAGCGGCCGTGCGCCGGCGACGTGCAGGTTGGGCTCGCCGGCCACGACCGCATCGAGCCATTCACCCGCGTCCTCGGCCGCGCGCAGCACCGCGCCGCCGCCGTTGGAAATGCCTACCGCGATCACGCTGGTGTTGTCGAAGCGGAACGGCGCCGCATCGGGGAACGCATCGTTCAGCACCTGCAGTGCGAACGCCGCCGCCTGTTTGACGTGGCCGCCCCAGTCGGCCTCGGGGTTGTCGCGCGAATGCGCGTGCTTGATCGCAATGCCGCTGCCGCTTGCCGGCTCGGGCAGGAAAGCCAGGCTCTCACCCGCACCAACCTCGGCCGCACCGCCGATCCGTCCGTCGATGCGCACGCCCTGCCCTGCGTCCAGGTCGAAATAATCACTGCCCGCGGCCTTGTCGGTGTATGCCACCGCGCAGCCTTTCGGCAGGCCCCAGGCCCCGGCCACCGCGATCGCGCCATAGACACCGCGCGATCCTGAAGCGGGCGCCACCACGATGCAGCGCTGCGCCTGGTCGAATCCGTCCGGCACCTGCACTGCCACCCGATGCGGGTGGGTGGCGCCGTCGATGCGGGCCAGGGCGTGGTATTCGCGTCCCGGCACGTCGGCGACGCTGCCGTACACCTCGCCGAAGCCGCCGCCCGGCGCGAGATCGGCGATGCCGCGCCAGTTGCTCCAGATCGTGCGTCGGCGCAGTTCCTCCGCAGTTGGCGCGGTGGCATCGGCGAACGCCGGCGGCGTCATGGCACGCAGGCCGTCCAGGCCGAGCCCGGCGGTCAGCAGGTCGTCGGCACCGCGGTGTTCGCTGGTGCGGACGGGCCCGAAGCTGCGTGGGATCGTGTCGCTGGTGTTCGCGTCGTTGGTGGTCACTTCGGGAGCAGGAATGGCCGTGGTTGCGCAGCCGGCCAGCAGAACCAACGCGACGGCGGGCGGGATTCGGAGCAGTGGCATCGTCATGAGCCGACCTTAGCAATGCGGCCCGGTCCCGCCATCGTACCTTCGTACCGCGCCGATGCCGCCGCCGGTTGCTAGGCTGCACCCACCCAGCAGCTACGGCGGAGTACCCATGACCACCCGTTGCATCCTGATCACCGGCGCCGGCAGCGGCATCGGCGCCGGCATCGCCGACGAGCTCGCGCGCGCCGGCCACCACATCGTGGTGACCGACATGGCGCTCGACAACGCCGAGGCGACCGCGCAGGCGATCCGCACCGCCGGCGGCAGCGCCGAGGCACTCGCGCTCGACGTGACCTCCGGGGCCAGCATCGAAACGGCGCTGGCGGCGCTGTCGCGCCCTGTCGACGTGCTGGTCAACAACGCCGGGTTGCAGCATGTCTCACCGCTGGAGGCGTTCCCGATGGCCAAGTGGGACCTGCTGGTGCAGGTGATGCTGGTCGGCGTCGCACGGCTGACCCAGGCGTTGCTGCCGGGCATGCGCGAGCGCGGCTTCGGCCGCATCGTCAACATCGGCTCGATCCACTCGCTGGTCGCCAGCCGCTACAAGAGCGCATATGTCGCCGCCAAGCACGGCCTGCTCGGGTTTTCCAAGGTGATCGCGTTGGAAACCGCCGATACCGACATCACCATCAACACGATCTGCCCGACCTACGTGAAAACCCCGCTGGTCGACAAGCAGATCGCCGACCAGGCGCGCACCAACGACATCCCCGAGTCGCAGGTGATCAGCGAGATCATGCTCAAACCGATGCCCAAGGGCGTGTTCATCGGCTTTGACGAACTGGCCGGCATCACCGCGTTCCTGATCTCGCCGCCGGCGCGCAACATCACCGGGCACACGATCGAGGTCGACGGCGGCTGGACAGTGCAATGAAGCAGTGAGGAGGTGAGAAGGTAATAAGTTAGTTAGAAGCGATGCCTCACCCCTCACCCCTCACCCCTCACCCCTCACCCCCTTACAGCCCTTAAAGCCCTTACAGCCCTTACAGCCCTTACAGCCCAATGCCTGCCCTGCTCATCGCCGATGACCACCCGCTGTTCCGCGCCGCGTTGCGTGGCGCGGCTGCCGACGCGGTCGCCGGGCTGCAGGTGCATGAAGCCGATTCGCTCGGTGGCGTGCTCGCGGTGCTGGAGACCGAGCCCGATATCGACCTGGTGCTGCTGGACCTGCACATGCCGGGCAATCATGGGCTGGCCGGACTGGCTGCGATCCGGGCGCAGTACCCGGGCGTGGCGGTGGTAGTGGTGTCGGCCAATGACGACCCGCGCGTGGTGCGTCGCGCGCTCGATCATGGCGCGGCGGGTTACCTGCCCAAGAGTTCCGGACTGGACGAGCTGCGCGATGCGATCCGCGCGGTGCTGGCCTGCGAGCAGTGGCTGCCGCCGCCATTGCGCGCCGCGGTGGCGCGGACGCAGAGCTCCAGCAGCGATGCGGCGCTTGCCGCGCGTCTGGCAAGCCTGTCGCCGCAGCAGTTCCGGGTACTGACGCTGGTCGCCGAAGGCCTGCTCAACAAGCAGATCGCCGACCGTCTGGACGTGCAGGAGCGCACGGTCAAGGCGCACCTGTCGGCGATCTTCGAGCGCCTCGGCGTGCGCAACCGCACCCAGGCCGGCGTGGTCCTGCGAGAGCTGGAGCTGACCGATCCAGCGCGCCGGATGGAAGGCTGACGCGCCACTTCGGTGTTTCGGGCGTTTTTGTAGGAGCGGCTTCAGCCGCGATCCGGCAACCCGACCACGACGTCATCTCAAGACCCCTTCGCGTCCTCATGTAGGAGCGACGTAAGTCGCGATTTCGCGCAAGCCGGGGTCGTGCGTTTTCGCGACTTACGTCGCTCCTACAAAAAGCTTTCGCGGTAATCGGACGGGTCACTTGAAAACCGGTTCTGGTTCGCGGCTGAAGCCGCTCCTCCGGCTCGACCGCGGCGGGTTCGAGCGCGCGCGCTTCGCGTGCGGCCAGCAATCGGTCAAGCATCGATTTCAACGCCAACGGCTGGATGGCCTGGCCAGCGTTTTTTGTAGGAGCGGCTTCAGCCGCGATCCGGCAACTCGACCACGACGTCCTCTCAAGACCCCTTCACGTCCTCATGTAGCAGCGACCAAAGCCGCGATTTCGCGCAAGCCCGGAGCGTGCGTTTTCGCGACTTACGTCGCTCCTACAAAAAGCTTTCGCGGTAATCGGACGGGTTACTTGAAAACCGGTTCTGGTTCGCGGCTGAAGCCGCTCCTACGGCTCGACCGCGGCGGGTTCGGGAGCGCGCGCTTCGCGTGCGGCCAGCAATCGGTCGAGCACCGATTTCAACGCCAGCGGCTTGGATGGCTTGGCCAGCAACGAGTAGCCGGCATCCAGCACCGCGCGCCGCACCGCGTGACCGCTGTCGGCGCTGAGGATCAGGGTCGGTCGTGCGCCATGGCGGTCGGCCAGGTCCGCGGCCAATGCGACGCCGGTATCGCCGTCGTCGAGGTGGTAGTCGAACAGCCACAGCGACGCCGGGCACTCGCCCATGCGCCGCTCCGCCTGGAGTCGGTCGCCGGCGGTGGCGACCTCGCAACCCCACTGCCGCAATACGCCGGCCAGGGCCGACAGCGCCTGGGGGTCGTTGTCGACCAGCAGCACGCGCAGGCCCTTGAGCCCATCGGTGGTGCCGCCGCTGGCGGCCTGGGGCGGCGCACTCGCGCTGGCCACCCGGACGGCGAACACGGTGCCGCACTCCAGGCGACTACGCAGGGTCAGTGGCGCGGCCAGCAGTTGCGCGATGCGATCGGCGATCGACAGCCCCAGCCCGAGCCCCTGCCCCGGCGCGTCCTCGCCACGGCGGAACTCCTCGAAGATCGCCGCCTGCTGCTTCAGCGCGATGCCCGGGCCGGTGTCGTGCACCTCGATGCGAAGACCGTCGCCCTCGCGCCGCACGCCGAGCAGCACGCCGCCGGCATCGGTATAGCGCACCGCGTTGGCCAGGAAGTTCTGCAGCACCCGTCGCAACAGCTGCGGGTCGCTGTAGACCCACGAATCGCAGCCGACGAAGCGGAACCGCAAGCCGCGCGCCGATGCGATCGCGCCGAATTCCGAGGCCAGCGGGTCGAGCACCTCCGCCAGCGGGAAATCGCGCGGCTGCGGCACCAGGCCGCCGGCTTCCAGCCGCGACATGTCGAGCAGCCCGGTCAGCAGGTCGCCGGTGGAGTCGAGCGCACCGCTGATCTGCGCGACCGATTCGCGCTGCGCCGGGTCGCCGAGTTGCTTGGCCAGTGCGTCGGTGAACAACTGCGCGGCGTGCAGCGGCTGCATCAGGTCATGGCCGATCGCGGCCAGGAAGCGGCTCTTGGCCTCGTTGGCACGTTCGGCCTCGCGTGTGGCGGCCTCCAGGTCGATGGTGCGGGCGACCACGCGATGCTCCAGCGTCTCGTTGGCCTGGATCAGTCCGGCCTCGGCGCGGCGGAACGCGGTGACGTCGGTGAACGTCGCGACGAAGCCGCCACCGGGCATCGGGTTGCCGCGGATCTCCAGGATGCTGCCGTCGCTCAGCACGCGCTCGGAAAGATGCGCGGTACCGGCCCGCATGTAGGCCAGGCGGCGCGCCAGCGCGCGTTCGAGATCGCGCGAACCCCTGCCCTGCGGCGGCAGACGCTGCAGCGCCCAACGCGACAGCTCGGCGATCGGCCGGCCGATCTGCAGCAGTTCCTCCGGGAAGCCGAACAACTCGGCGTAGCGCCGGTTCCACGCGACCAGCCGCAGGCGCGAATCGACCACGCTGATGCCCTGGCTCATGTTCTGCAGCGCCGCCTCGAGCACGCGCTGGCTGAAGCGCAGGTCGGCCGAGGCCTCGCCGACGATCGCCGCGACGGTGTCGAGGTCGCGCCCGGCCTCGCGGCGCGCGGCATCGAGCAGCACCCGCGCCGATGCCGAGCCGAGCACCGCAGCCAGTTCACGCTCCACGCGCGCCTCGGCCAGCGCCGGCACCGCACCGTCGGACGGGGCATCCTGCAGCAACTGGGTGATGCGCTCGCGCGGCAGGAAGCGCAGGCCGGCATCGCGCAGGGTCTGCGCGTCCAGGCCGCGCTGCATGCGTCGCGGCGCCTCGCGCCGCCAGATCGACGCCACCACCGTCGCCAGGGTGCCGACGAACAGGCTGGTCCCGACCGCGCGGCCCAGGCGGCTCCAGCCGGTCAGCCCGAACAGCCCCTCCGGCGAAAGCCACGCCAGGCCCCATGGTCCACGCTGCAGCCACTCCGGCGCCAGTCCCTGCGCGGCCAGCGTCATCGGCAGCAGCAGCACCCACGCCCAGGCCGCGAATCCCGCCAGCACGCCGATCACCGCCGCACGCGGCGGCGTCTGAGGCCGCCACACCGCGAACGCCAGCGCCGGGGTCAAAGTCGCCAGTGCCGAGAACGACACCGCGCCGACATCGGCCAGCGCCTCGCTGCCGGCGATCAGGCGGCTGTAGGCCCAGGCCAGCAGCATGATCACCGCGATGCCGACGCGCCGCAGCGTGAGCACCGAGCCGCGCAGGTCGCTGCCGTCGTTGCGCGACCACGCCCCGCGCAGCAGGCCCGGCGCGAACCAGTGGTTGCCGATCATCAGGCTAAGCGTCAGGGTGCTGACCACCACCATGCCGGTCGCCGCGCTCAGGCCGCCCAGGAAGGCGAACAGCGCCAGCCCGTGCTGCCCCTGAGACAGCGGCAGCGCCAGCACGTACAGGTCCGACGGCACCCCGGAGCCGCCCAGCAGCGCGCTGCCGGCCTTCGCCAGCGGCAGCACCGGCAGGGCGATCAGCACCAGGTACAGCGGAAACTGCCAGCGCGCGGTGCGCACGTCACGCTCGTCGCGGCACTCCACCACGCCGACATGGAACTGGTGCGGCAGGATGAACATCGCCAGCGCGCCCAGCAGCACCAGCGGCATGAAGCCACCGGCTGGCTCGGTCGCCAGCGTCTGCAGCGGCGGCTCGGGCAGGCCATCCAGCCCGGCATCCAGGCCAAGCCACACAAACGCGCCGATCGCCAGCATCGCGGCAAGTTTGAACACCGACTCGAACGCCATCGCCAGCACCAGCCCGCGGTTGTGCTCGGCGGCGCTGGCCCGGCGGGTGCCGAACAGCATCGCGAACAGCGCCATCGCCAGCGCCACGTACAGCGCGCTGTCCTGCCACGCCGGCGCGGAGGCGCTGGTGGCATCTCGCGTGGTCATCATCGCGAAACTCATCGCCACCGCTTTGAGCTGCAATGCGATGTAGGGGATCAAGCCCAGGGCGGCGATCAGGGTCACCGTCGCCGCCAACCACGCGTCCTTGCCCAGCCGCGTGGCGATCAGGTCGGCCAGCGAGGTTGCGTTGGTCTCGCGCGCCAGCCGCACCAGCTTCATCATGAAACCGACCGCAAGCGTGTACAGCACGATTGCGCCGAGGAAGGTCGGCGGCAGCGGCCAGCCGTAGCGTGCGGCCTGGGTGACGGTGCCGTAGAACGTCCACGAGGTGCAGTGCACCGCCAGCGACAGCGCGTAGACATGCCGCCAGTGCCGCGCCCACAGCGCCGGGTGGCGTTCGCCATACAGCGCGGTGCCGAACATCAACGCGAGCCACGCCAGGCTCGCCAGCGCGACGGCGGTGAAACTCAACATGCCCGAAGCCCCCTGCCGCTCGCCCTCATAACGTCGTGTATGCCCGTGATCGCCCCGACGCGATTATGGCCCCTGTTTTTGGTATCCGTAGGGTGGCCACGTCTTTGTGCCCACCGGCGCGAGACCTCGGAGATTGGTGGGCACAAAAGACGTGCCCACCCTACGAAATTTGCGCATGCGCGCCCCAAAAAAAGCAACGGCGGCGGGCCGGAGCCCGCCGCCGTGCGATCTGACCGCTTCGGGGTCGGTCAGAACTCGTAGCGCACCGAGAGGCTGTACTGACGCGGCGGGCCGTAGAAGCCGGTCAGCACGCCCAGGGCCGCGTTGATGTTGTAGCCGGTGGTGCGGTATTCCTTGTCCGTCAGGTTGGTGCCCTGCAACGCCACCGACCAGGGGCCGCCGCTGCGCCAGGTCACGCCGGCGTTGAGCAGCCCGTAGCCGTCCTGGGTGATCGGCTGCGCGCCGGTGCGCAGGATCTCGGTGGTTGCCACCACGTCGCTCTGGTAACTGTAACCGACCCGCGCCGAAAGGTCGCCGGCGTTGGCCAGCTCGGTGCGGTATTCCAGGTTCAGCGCGCCGGAGAACTCGGGCGCGTTGGTGAACTCCTGCTCGTCGGCGATGTTGGCGCCGGCGAAGAGGAACTCGTCGTACTTGGCGTCGAGCCAGGCCAGGTTGCCCGAGATCAGCCAGTGCTGCGTCGGTAGCCACTGGTACTCGACCTCCAGGCCGTTGACGGTGCCAGAGCCGGCATTGGTGAAGTCGCCGAAGAACGCGTCGTTGGTGCCGTCGCCGTTGCTGTCGAAGGATGTGAACACCGACAGCTGGATGTCCTCGTACTTGTTGTGGAACGCCGACAGGTTGAGAAACATCGACTGGTCGAGGAAGCCCATCTTGGTGCCGACTTCAAAGCTGTCGACGACCTCGTCGTCGAACGGCTCGGCCGAACGCGGCACCGCGGTCGCCTGCGCGCGGATGTTGTAGCCGCCCGACTTGAACCCGCGCGAGGCGGTGCCGTAGACCATGATGTCGGGGGTGACCTGGTAGTCCAGCGAGACCTTCGGCGAGGTGTTCTTGAAGTTGATGGTCTTGTCGAAGGCGGCAACGACCCTGGTCGGCACGGTATAGGTGATGTCGCTGTAGCCGCGGTTGAGCACGTCGGCGCGTTTGTCCTCGTCGGTGTAGCGCGCACCCAGGCCCAGCTGCAGGCGGTCGTTGAGCTCGAACGTCCAGTCGGCGTACAGCGCGACGCTCTCGGTGTACACGGTGCCCTGGGTATCGCCGAACAGGAAGTTGAAGAAGTTGTTGAGCACCCGGCCGCCGGCCTCGCCGTCGAAGGCGTACAGGCCCATCACGCCGCGGGAGCGGCCGCCGGCATCGAAGTTGGCCTGCAGCTCGTGGCTGACCTGCTGGTCGCGGTAGAACGCCTTGACGTCGGCGATGGCGACCGGCGTGGTGTCGAAGTCGATGTTGGTCTCGGTGTCGGACTCGCGCTTGGCCAGCACGTACTTGAAGCCCCAGTCGTCGTTGGCGCGCCAGTTGACCACGGCCGAGGCGCCCTTGATCGAGGTGTCGTTAATGTTGAGCATGCCGTTGCGCACGTCGTAACGGCTGTCCAGCGGCGGGAAGGCCGGGGTGAAGCGGTTGGGCGTCAGCATCTGTGCGCCGCGCACCCCGGACTGGTCGTCCATCCAGTCGAACGCGAACTGGACGTTGAGATCGTCGTTGACATAGGCGCCGAGCTGGCCGCGCAGCGCAAGGATCTCCTTGTCGCTGACCTCCTGCCCGGTGATCACGTTCTGGCCGAAGCCGTCACGGTTGAGACTGGCCACCGCGACCCGCGCGCGCAGGGCGTCGCTGCCACCGAGCGAGCCGCCGAGCGCGCCCTTGACGTCCAGTTGGCCGTAGTTGCCGACCGTGACCGAGGCGAACCCGTCGGTACCGCGCGGCAGTCCGCGCGAGATGTACTTGATCGCACCGCCGATGGTGTTCTTGCCGTACAGCGTGCCTTGTGGACCGCGCAGCACTTCCACGCGCTCGACGTCGAACACGTCCAGCAGCGCACCCTGCGGCCGCGCGATGTAGACATCGTCCAGGTAAATGCCGACGCCCGGGTCCACGCCCCACAGCGGGTCGGACTGACCGACGCCGCGGATGTAGGCGGTGATGGTGCTGCTGGACCCGCGCGCGGCATAGATCGTGAGATTGGGGACGTGCGCATCGAGATCGCTGAGGTCTTCCACCGCGAGGCGGTCGAGCGCGTCGGCGGTGAACGCGGTCACCGCGACCGGCACGTCCTGCAGCGTCTCCTCGCGCTTGCGGGCGGTGACGGTGACGGCCTCCAGCGTGGTGCGAGGCGCGGCGGCGGGCTCGTCGGTGGCGACGGTGTCCTGCGCCCATGCGGTCGGCGCCAGCAGCGCGCAGCCGATGGCGAGGCTCAGATAGTTGCGGCTGTTGCGGATGCGACCCTTGCTGCTGCGGTTCTTGTCGATGCGACCCATCACGATTGCTCTCCCCGGTACTGATAAAGGCACGTTCAAATCGAAGGCACGGTATGCGGTGGGATCCCCATGGGTGGATCGCCCGCCATGCCGGCAAGACTAGGAGCACGCCCCGGCCAGGGGCAGATGTACCTTCGGACAATGCCCCGGGCGCGCCGGGTTGCCGACACTGCGCCGCATCGACGGCAGATGCCATCGACGTCGGTCCTTCGACGATGCGTCGGCTTTTGTTGCCTTTGCTCGTCATTCCCGCGCAAGCGGGAACCCAGTGGCTTTGATGTTGCAGCTGTGTCGGTCGCGCATGGCGAAAGCAAAGTCGCTGGGTTCCCGCGTTCGCGGGAATGACGATTTGAAGGTCGCGCGGGTCGGAAGAGGCCCGCTCCGACGAAGTGGTCTACGAACTGGTTTTCGAACGCTGGTCTTACGAAACGCTGCTCCCCCGAGGACTTTGATGGCATTCCTGATCGTGCTGGCCGCGCTGGCCTTTTTGATGTTCGTCGCCTACCGCGGCTACAGCGTGATCCTGTTCGCGCCAGTCGCGGCATTGGGCGCGGTGCTGTTGACCGACCCGTCGCTGGTCGCGCCGATGTTCACCGGCCTGTTCATGGACAAGATGGTCGGTTTCCTCAAGCTGTATTTCCCGGTGTTCCTGCTCGGCGCGATCTTCGGCAAGCTCATCGAGCTGTCGGGTTTCTCCAAGTCCATCGTCGCCGCCACCATCAGGCTGTTCGGCGCCCAGCGCGCGATGCTGTCGATCGTTGCGGTATGCGCACTGCTGACCTACGGCGGTGTGTCGCTGTTCGTGGTGGTGTTTGCGGTGTATCCGTTTGCCGCCGAACTATTCCGCCAAAGTGATATTCCCAAACGGCTGATCCCCGGCACCATCGCGCTGGGCGCGTTCACCTTCACCATGGACGCTCTGCCGGGCACACCGCAGATCCAGAACATCATCCCGGCGCCGTTCTTCGGCACCGACTCGTGGGCCGCGCCGGTGCTGGGCACGATCGGCGGCGTGTTCATCCTGATCCTCGGCATGACCTACCTGGAGTGGCGCCGGCGCAAGGCCGCGGCCGCCGGCGAGGGTTACGGCGACGCAGCCCTGCTGGTCAACGAACCGGCCGCGTTCACCGGCGGACGCCTGGTGCATCCGCTGGTCGCGGTGCTGCCGCTGGTGCTGGTCGGCGTGTCCAACAAACTGTTCACCGAGTGGATTCCGCAGCTGTACGGCGCCACCCATTCGTTCCAGCCCGCGGTGATCGGCGACGCCGCGCCGGTCGTGCAGGAGGTCTCGCGCATCGCCGCGATCTGGGCCGTGCAGGGTGCGCTGCTGGTCGGCATCCTCACGGTGCTGGCATTCGCGTGGAAGCCGGTGATGACGCAGTTCGCCGAAGGCACCAAAACCGCGATCGGCGGTGCGCTACTCGCGGCGATGAACACCGCTTCGGAGTACGGGTTCGGCGCGGTCATCGCGGCGCTGCCGGGCTTCCTGATCGTCGCCAATGCGCTCGGCGCGATTCCGGACCCGCTGATCAACGAGGCGGTCACGGTGACCGCACTGGCCGGCATCACCGGCTCGGCATCGGGCGGCATGAGCATCGCCCTGGCCGCGATGGCCGAGACCTTCATCATCAACGCCAACGCCGCCGGCATCCCGATGGAGGTGCTGCACCGGGTCGCCTCGATGGCCTCTGGCGGCATGGACACCCTGCCCCACAACGGCGCGGTGATCACCCTGCTCGCGGTGACCGGCCTGACCCACCGCCAGGCCTACAAGGACATTTTCGCGATCACGATCATCAAGACCCTGGCGGTGTTCGTGATCATCGGGGTGTTCTACGCGACCGGCGTTGTGTGACCGTCGCACGCATCGCTTGGCAAGCCGCGCCTGATCGGTACACACTCGCCGCAGCGAAGGGGCGTCGGCGGGGATAGCGGGTGTTGCAACATCGGGTGGTCGCGATCCTGGCTGTGTGCCTGTTGTACTGGACTCCCGTGGGGGCCGTGGCGCAGTCGTCGCCCGGCCAACCCTTCCTGAGCCTGGAGCGCTACACCCCCGAGGAGGGGCTGTCCCAGTACGCGATCACCGCGCTGGCCGAGGACGAACACGGGCTGTTGTGGATCGGCACCCAGGAAGGCCTGAACCGTTACGACGGCCACCGTTTCGTGGTGTTGCGCCACACCCCTGCGGAAGAGACGCCGGAACTGGCCAGCAGCAGCATCGATGCACTCGCGGTCGACGGCCGTTCGCGGCTGTGGGTGGGCACCAATGATGCCGGGCTGCAGATCATCGACCTGCGCACCCGGGCATCGGTTCGGTTGGGCATGGCCGATGGCCTGGGCCATCCGACGGTCCGCTCGATCCTGATCGATCCGGCCGGTGGCGCGTGGCTGGGGACCGCCAGCGGGATCGGGCGCATCGATGCGGAGCTCGCCGCCGTACAGCCGCTGGGCGCCAGCGCGCCGGTGGTGGCGATGGCGTTCTCGGCAGGCAACGTCGCCCACGCGCTGGGTCAGGACTGCCGGCTGTGGCGGCTGTCGCCAACACGCATGCATGCGCAACCAGCCGCGGTGCCCGATGGTGCCTCGTGCGTGGCCATGCAGCCGGCCGGCGACGGCTTCTGGCTCGCCACCGCAACGCACGGGCTGTACCGGGTCGACGGCGATGGCCAGCGCGTCGCCCACCGGCCGGCCGGGTGGCTGCGCCAATCAAGCGCGGAACTGTCGGCGCTGATGCAGCGCCCCGACGGCCGCTGGCTGCTGGGCTACGCCGACGGTGCGGTATTGCAGGCACCCGCGGACTGGAGCGCCGCGCCCACGCGCATCGCTTTCGACCAGCCGATCGACAGCGCGATCACCCGGTTCCACCAGCACCGCTCCGGCGTGCTGTGGATCGGCAGCAGCACCAGTGGCCTGTTCCGTGTGCGTGCCTTGTCCTCGACGATCCGCCGCGACCTGGTCGATGAGGCGGCAATCGCCGCCTGGCCCAGCGACAGCGTGCGCAGCATCCGTCGCGACGGGACCCGGCTGCTGGTCGGCACCGACGCTGGCCTGGTCATCCGCGACGGCACCGACGCGGACTGGCACGCGGTCGAGGCGATCGGCGCGACCTCGGTCCGCGCGATCGCACCGGCCCGGCGCGGCGGCTGGTGGGTTGGCACCCATCGCGGTGTGTGGCACCTCGGCGCGGACGGCCGGGCCCGCGCGATCCCCGGCCTTCCCCATCCGCACGTCACCGCCCTGCTGGTCGAAGCCGACGCCGGAGGCGAGCAGGTCTGGATCGCCACCCGCGGCGGCCTCGCGCGGCTGCGCGATGGGGTAATCGACACCGGCATGCTCGACAGCGACGCGGTGCCATCGGTGCTACAGGACCAGTTCCTCACCAGCCTGATGCGCGACCGGGACGGGCGTCTGTGGATCGGCAGCAACGAGCGCGGCGTCTACCGGATCGAACCCGATGGCGGCGTGCAGCACCTGGGCACCCACGACGGGCGCCTGCCGCACGACTCGGTCTGGTCGCTGCATGCCGACGCCAAGGCAGTGTGGCTGGGCACGTTCGGCGGTCTGCTGCGGCTGGACCCGGCCACCGACACCGTCGAGGCGATCACCGAGCGCGACGGGCTGTCCAACAACGTGATCTACCGGATCGAGCCGGACGCGCTGGGCCGCTTGTGGCTGAGCACCAACCACGGCATCAGCGTGCTCGATCCGGGCAGCGGCATCATCCAGACCCTGGGCCGCGGCGACGGGCTGTTCAATCTGGAATACAACAGCGGCGCCAGCTTCATCGGCCGCGACGGCCTGCTGTACCTGGGCGGCACCGACGGGCTGGACATCCTCGACCCCGCGCAGCTCTCGCCGACCAGCCCGCCGGCGACGCCGATGGTCACCGGACTGCGCGTGCTCGGCCGGCAGGGGCCGGTCGCCGACGCCGGGCCTGCGCCCACCCCCGGGGTGCTTTACGCCGATCGCCTCGAATTGGGCCATCGCGACCGCGTGTTCCAGCTCGACATGGTGGCGGTGGACTTCACCGCGCCCGATGCCGCGCGCCTGCGCTACCGCGTCGCAGGCATCTACGACGACTGGGTGCACCCGCGCGATGCCGAGACTACGGTGGTGCTGAGCTACCTGCCGCCGGGCGACTACCCGCTCGAGGTGCAGGCGGCCGGGCGCGATGGCCGTTTCGGGCCGAGCCGCCGGTTGCTGCTGGTGATGCAGCCACCGCCGTGGCGCCACCCGCTGGCGTATGCCGGTTACGCGCTGCTGCTGCTCGCCCTGCTCGCGTGGTTGGTCCGGCGCATGCGCGCCAAGGCGCGCGAGAAACACCTGCAGATCGAGCGGCTCAACCGGACCGTCGCGGAGCGTACCGCCGCACTGAAGCAGGCCAATCACCTGCTGTCGCGCACCAATGCGCAACTGGAGAGCGCCACGCGCATCGACCCGCTGACCCGGGTCTCCAACCGCCGCGACCTGCACGAGTGGCTCGAGCGCGAGTGCCCGCAACTCATCGGCGAACTTGCCGCTCCCGGTACCGCGCTGCGCTGCATGTTGTTCTGCGTCATCGACCTGGACGACTTCAAGCGGATCAACGACAACCACGGCCACCAGGTCGGCGACCAGGTGCTGGTGGAAGTCGCACGCCGGCTGCGCCAAGTCTGCCGCGAGCGCGACATCCTGGTGCGCTGGGGCGGCGAGGAGTTCCTGCTGCTGGTCCGCGATGCCCACCTGGAGGATGCCGCTGGGCTGGCCGAACGGGTCCGTCGCGCGATCGCCGAGGTACCGGTGACGCTGGCCAACGGCCAGGCGCTGGCGGTCACCGGCTCGGTCGGGCTCGCGCCGTGGCCACTGGCGCCGCAATGGCCGTTGCTGGGCGACTGGCAGCAGAGCGTGAGCCTGGCCGACCGCGCGCTCTACGCCGCCAAGTCAGCCGGCAAGAACGCCTGGGTCGGCGTGGTGCCCGGCCCCGAACTCGACCGCGCCTGCGTGCAGACACTACTGGCTGGCGCCGAACCGGATTCGCTGCCTCCGGGATCCATCACGGTGCTGCACTCCACGCCCGTGCGCCCACCGTTCAGACGCGGGTGACCATATCTGTAGGAGCGGCTTCAGCCGCGAACAACAATCGTATGCGCATGCAGGGACCGATCGCGGCTGAAGCCGCTCCTACAACAAACAAAGGCCGCGGACGCGGGACGGCTCAGGCAATCGTGAACCTGTCGCCATCGAGCATCGCCGGGAAGCGCTCGCGATACGCGGCGAGCTCGGCACCCAGCAATGTCGTGGTGCTGACCACCTCCATGTCCTGGCACTCGCTGATCGGGTGGCCGAGATAATCGATCACCGCGCTGTCGCCGGAATAATGGATGCCGTTGCCGTCCTCGCCGACGCGGTTGAGACCGGCCACAAAGCACAGGTTCTCCATGGCCCGCGCGCGCAGCAGCGTTTTCCAGGCATGGTCACGGGCGGATGGCCAGTTGGCGATGTAGATCAACAGGTCATAGTCGAGCCCGCCCTCGCGCTCCACATCGAAGCGGTTGCGTGAGTACACCGGGAAGCGCAGGTCGTAGCAGACCAGCGGACAGATGCGCCAGCCCTTCCACTCCACGGTGAGGCGCTCGCGACCGGCGGCGTAGCGCTCGTGCTCGCGGGCATAACGGAACAGGTGACGCTTGTCGTACATCTGCAGGCCGCCGTCGGGCGTGGCGAAGATCAGTCGGTTGTAGACGCCCTCGCCCTCGCGGATCTGCACGCTGCCGGTCACCGCGGCGCCGATCTTCGCGGCCTGCTCGCGCATCCAGGCGACGCTCGGGCCGTCGACGGTCTCGGCGTTCCCGATCGCGTCGTTGGAAAAACCGCTGGTGAAGGTCTCCGGCAGGATCACCAGATCGGTGGTGTCGTGCAGCGGTGCGATCAGGTCGCCGTAGTACTCGCGGTTGCCGGCCGGATCGTGCCAGATAGTGGCGCCCTGGATGAGGGAGATGCGCAGGTTGGTCATGACGGCGTCCATTAGCGACTTCCTGAATTTGTAGGAGCGGCTTTAGCCGCGAGCTTTTTTCGGACAATCGGTACTGATCCGGCTTCCCCCCGTAGGGGCGGCTTCAGCCGCGATCGGGACCTGCCCGGGTCCACGATTCTGGTTCGCGGCTGAAGCCGCTCCTACGGCAATCGCTAGAGCTTTTCCAGCCGCTCGATCGCGGCGTCCAGCGTCGCCTCGTTCTTGGCGAAACACAGCCGCGCCAGGCGCTGGCCCGGCGGCGGCGCGCCATAGAACGGCGACAGCGGGATCGCGACCACTCCGTGCTCCACTGTCAGCCAGCGGCAGAACGCGGCATCGTCGAGATCGCTGACCGCCGAGTAATCGACCAGTTGGAAGTAACCGCCCGGCACCGGCAGCGGCTGCAGCCGGGTGCCGAGCAACTGTTCGCGGAAGCGGTCGCGCCGGGGCTGGTAGAACGCCCCGAGCTGCTCGTAATGCTCCGGCTCGGCCTGGATCATCTCGGCAAATGCGGACTGCGCCGGGGTGAAGGTGCAGAAGGTGTTGTACTGGTGGACCTTGCGGAACTCGGCCGAAAGCGCCGGCGGCGCCACGCAGTAGCCGACTTTCCAACCGGTGCAGTGGTAGGTCTTGCCGAAGCTGGAAATCACGAACGCGCGCTCGCGCAGCTCGGGATGGCGCAGCACCGATTCATGCCGTGCGCCGTCGAACACGATGTGTTCGTAGACCTCGTCCGACAGCAGCACGATGTCGGTGCCGCGCAACAGAGCGGTCAGCTCGGCGATGTCGTCCGCCGTGAACATCGCGCCGGACGGGTTGTGCGGGGTGTTGACCATCAACATCCGCGTCCGCGGCGTGATCGCGGCACGGACCAGCGCCCAGTCCGGCGCGAAACTCTGCGAATCGTCTCCCGCCAACCCCAGCGGCACGTGCACCGCGCGGCCGCCGGCCAGCTCGATCGCCGGCACGTAGCAGTCGTAGCAGGGATCGAGCACGATCACCTCGTCGCCCGCATGCACCACCGCGTGCACCGCGTCGAAGATCGCCTCGCTGGCGCCGGAGGTCACCGTGATCTCGGCATCGGCGTCGGGCCGGTGGCCGTAGCAGCGCTCGGTCTTGGCCGCGATCGCCTCGCGCAGTGCCGGGATGCCGGTCATCGGCGCGTACTGGTTGCTGCCATCGCGCATCGTGCGGTGCAATGCGTCGATCAGGCGCGCCGGCACGTCGAAATCCGGAAACCCCTGGCCGAGGTTGACCGCGTCGTGTTCGGCGGCCAGCTGCGACATCACCGCGAAGATGGTGGTGCCGACCCTGGGCAACTTGGTGGTCGGCTGGAACGTGGTGGGCTGGGGCGGGAGCGACATCGGCGTAGTTGGATGCGTGGGAATGCCCAGTCTACGTGCTGCCTTTCACGGCCGCGCGAATGCCGGCGCAGGCGCGGTTTGCACTCACCGGGCAACGCCGCGACACTCCGCACATGCGCGAACTACAGATTGTCGATGCCGCCGAACTGGCCGCCGCCTATGCCGCTGCGCACTATGTGGTGATGCTCGATGGCGACGCATTGCGTCTGCGCGTCGGCGAGCCGGCCACGGACCTGGAAGCCTACTGGCCGGCCGGGCGCTATGTATTCATCACCGCGTGGAATCCGGCGTCCGAGCCGCATTCGGACACCGCCAACAAGAGCGCCGATGCGCTGCTGGTGGCCGAGCTCGACGCGGCCGGAATCCGCCGGCAGTCGGCCTGGGGCGAGGACGCCGATGGCCGCTGGCGCGAGCCGGGCTGGCTGCTGGCCGACGTGGACGACTCGCGTTCGGCCACGCTGGCGCAGGCGTACGGCCAGGCCGGCGTGCTGGCCTGGACCCGCGGCCAGCCGGTGCGGCTGCGGATGCTGCTACACCGGCCCGACATCGTCGGCGCCCTGGCCGGCATCGGGATGGGGGAGTTCATCGACTGGGTTGATGGCTGACCCGTTCGCGCAGCGGTCGGGTTCGCCGGCCGAGTCGGATAAAATAGCGGCCCTGCGGCCGCATGGCCCGCGCGCACCGACCCGATGAGCCCACTGGACCGACCTGCCCCGCCGCTGCTGGAAGCCCGCGGCCTGCGCTTCGCGCGCAACGAGGAAGCCGTATTCGGCCCGCTCGACTTCACCGTCGATGCCGGCGAGGCGCTGCTGGTACAGGGCGACAACGGCGCCGGCAAGACCACGCTGCTGCGGGTGATGGCCGGGCTGTTGCGCGCCGACGAGGGTGAGATCGATATCGACGGCCGCCCGGCCAAGGCCTCGTGGCGGTCACGCGCGATCGCCTACCTCGGGCATCTGCCGGGGCTCAAGGCCGACCTCAGCGCGCTGGAGAACCTGCACTTCCTGTGCGGTCTGCAGGGCCGCCGCCGCGCGCAGTTGCCGGGCAACGCATTGGCCATGGTCGGCCTGGCCGGCTATGAGGATGCGCTGGCGCGGCAGCTCTCGGCCGGCCAGAAGAAGCGCCTGTCGCTGGCGCGCCTGTGGCTGTCGCCGGCGCCGCTGTGGCTGCTCGACGAGCCCTACGCCAACCTCGACCTGGAAGGGATCGAACTGGTCAACCGCATGGTCCAGGCCCACCTGCGCGACGGCGGCGCGGCGCTGGTGACCACCCACGGCGCCTACGCGGCCCCGCCGGTGCGGACACGGATGCTGGTGCTGGAGCGGATGTCGTGAACAGCGGAAATCCGCGACCTTTCGGACCCGCGCCTCATGCCGTCATCCCCGCGAAGGCGGGGAAACAGGTGGGGGCCACATGAAGCGCCACGCCCTGCCCGGTCTGCTCGGTGCCGCCAAGGCCCTGATGGCCCGCGACCTGCGCCTGCTGTGGCGGCGCCGCGGCGACGCGCTGCAGCCGGCGCTGCTGGCGCTGCTGGTGGTGGCGCTGTTCGCGCTGGCCCTGGGCGGCGAGCGCGAGGCGCTGGCGCCGGTCGCGGCCGCGGTGCTGTGGCTGGCGGTGCTGCTGTCGGGCCTGCTGGCGCTGGATACCCTGTTCCGCGGCGATGCCGAGGACGGCTCGTTGGAGCAATGGATGCTGGCGCCGGTGCCGCTGGCGTGGCTGGTCGGTGTGCGCACGTTCATGCACTGGGCCACCACGGCCCTGCCGCTGCTGGTCGCCACGCCCTTTTTGGGCGAACTCCTGCACCTGCCGCGCGGCCAGTTGCCGGTGCTGATGGCGTCGCTGGCGTTGGGCACGCCGCTGCTGAGCCTGCTCGGTGCGGTGGTCGCGGCGCTGACGGTCGGGATGAGGCGCTCCGGTATACTGGTGGCCTTGCTCGCGCTGCCCTTGTACGTGCCCGTGCTGGTGTTCGGCGCAGGCAGCGTGGCCGCCTCGGCCCAGGGACTGGATCCGGTCGGCGCATTGCTGCTGCTGGGCGCCGGGCTGGTCGTGGCACTCGTGCTGGCGCCGCTGGTGGCGGCGGCGGCGATCCGGATTGCGCTGAGTTGAAGCCGCCCCCACCCAAGCCTCGCGTGCCCGCACCCTGCCGCTGCTAGGTGCGGCTTCGCCTTACCAAGCAGCCCCGGCCCTCAGATCGTTCGGGCGCTGCGTAAATCGCGGACCTTCGGTTCGCAAACGAATCACGCAGCCCCGCAAGTGGGAGAGGGGTAGACGTATGAATCCGATCATCCGCTGGTTCCACAAGCTCGGTTCCCCGCCCTACTTCGACCGCTTCGCCGCGCGCTGGGCGCCGTGGGGCTATGGCCTTGGGCTGCTGGTCATGGCATGGGGGCTGTATGGGGCGTTGTTCGTGGTGCCGGCCGACTACCAGCAGGGCGACAGCTTCCGCATCCTCTATATCCACGTGCCGAGCGCGTGGATGAGCCTGTTCGTGTTCGGGCTGATGGCGTTCTACGCGGCGCTCGCGCTGGTCTGGCGGATCAAGCTGTGCGAGGTGCTGGCGATGGCCTGCGCGCCGATCGGGGCCGGCTTCACCCTGATCACGCTGGCGACCGGCTCGATCTGGGGCAAGCCGATGTGGGGCACCTGGTGGGACTGGGACCCGCGCCTGACCACCGAGCTGATCCTGCTGTTTTTGTACCTGGGCATCATCGGCCTGTACAACGCGATCGACGACCGCCGCGCGGCCGCGCGCGCCGCTGGCCTGCTGGCCATCGTCGGGGTCGCGCTGCTGCCGGTGATCCGCTATTCGGTGGTGTGGTGGAACTCGCTGCACCAGGGTCAGACGATCCGCCTGTTCGGCGAATCGACCATGGACCCGAGCATGGTCCAGCCGCTGGTCTGGATGCTGGTCGGCACCAAGTTGTGGTTCATCGGTGCGCTGCTGTCGCGCGCGCGCGCCGACAACCTGCGCCGCGAGAACGGCAAGGCGTGGGTGGCGCAGCTGGCCGGCGCGCCGGCAGGAGCGCAGCCATGAGCTACCAGAACTACGTGATCGCCGCCTACGTGGTGTTCGCGCTGGTGCTGGCCTGGGAGTTCATCGTCCCGCGCCTGCAGATCCGCCGCGAACTGCGCCACGCGCGCCGCCGCGCCGCGCGCCAGGCCGCGCGTCCGAGCCCCACCGATATGCCCGACGCGATTTCCAGCGAGTTGAGCCGATGAGGCTGTCTACATGAATTCTGTCCACATGAGCCTGCCCCACATGAGCATGTCCAATTGAACCAGATCCGACGCCGCCGCCTGCTGTGGGTGCTCGCCCTGGTGGCCGCCGCCGGCCTCGCCACGACACTTGTGGCGATGGCGCTGCAGCGCAATATCGCCTATCTCTATACGCCGGTCGAAGTGCTGCGCGGTGAGGCTGGTGCCGATGCGAATGGCGGCCGGGCGCGGTTCCGCCTCGGCGGGATGGTCGCGAAAGGCTCGTTCCAGCGTGCATCGGGGTCGCTGGAATCGCAGTTCCGGGTGACCGACGGCGATGCCGAACTGGCGGTGGTGTACCGCGGCATCCTCCCCGACCTGTTCCGCGAAAACCAGGCGGTAGTTGCGACCGGGCGCATGGACGGCGATGTCTTCGTCGCCGAGCAGATCCTGGCCAAGCACGACGAGACCTACATGCCAAAGGAAGTCGCGGACAAGATGGGCGCGGCGCACCAGAAGCATGAGGTCGGCGCGCCGGCCGACGCTGCACTCGGGGCCGGGAATTGAGTCTGTTTGCGTCGATGGCGTGGCTTGCTCGTTCGCTTTGGGCCTCAGAGGCAAGAGCAAATCCCCCTCAATTCCCCTTTTTCAAAGGGGGAGGTCCAACGTTGCAATCAATCCGGTCAAAGCCGGCTGTTCCCCCCTTTGGGAAAGGGGGGCAGGGGGGATTTGCTGCTGCTTTGATTTGCCACCGAGCACCGACCGATGCTGCCTGAACTCGGCCAGATCGCCCTAATCGTCGCCCTGCTGGTCGCGATCGTGCAGTCGGTGCTGCCGCTGGTCGGCGCGCACCGCGGCATCGCGCCGTGGATGGCGCTGGCGCGCCCCTCGGCCTACGCGCAGCTGGCACTGGTCGGCATCGCCTACGCCATCCTGACCCATGCCTTCGTCACCCAGGATTTCTCGGTGCAGTACGTCGCGCAGCACAGCAACTCGCTGCTGCCGATGCTCTATCGATACACCGCGGTGTGGGGCTCGCACGAGGGTTCGCTGCTGCTGTGGGTACTGGTGATCGCGCTGTGGACTGCGGCGGTGGCGCGCTTCTCCCAGCGCCTGCCGGCGAGCGTGATCGCACGCGTGCTGGGCGTCATGGGGGTGGTCAGCGCCGGCTTCCTCGCGTTCCTGATCTTCACCAGCAATCCCTTTACCCGCCTGCTGCCGGCCGCGCTCGAGGGCCGCGATCTCAACCCGCTGCTGCAGGACCCGGGCATGATCATCCACCCGCCGATGCTGTACTTCGGCTACGTGGGGTTCTCGGTGTCGTTCGCCTTCGCGATCGCGGCCTTGCTCGATGGCAAGGTCGATGCACGCTGGCTGCGCTGGACCCGGCCGTGGACCAATGTGGCGTGGGGTTTTTTGACGCTCGGCATTGCGCTGGGCAGTTGGTGGGCGTACTACGAACTCGGCTGGGGCGGCTGGTGGTTCTGGGATCCGGTGGAGAACGCCAGTTTCATGCCGTGGCTCGCGGGCGCGGCGCTGATCCACTCGCAGGCGGTCACCGAAAAGCGCGGCAGTTTCCGCAGCTGGACCTTGCTGCTGGCGATTGCGACGTTCTCGCTGTCGCTGCTCGGCGCGTTCCTGGTGCGCTCGGGCGTGCTGACCAGCGTGCATTCGTTCGCGGCCGACCCATCGCGCGGGTTGTTCATCCTGTTTTTCCTGGCACTGGTGATCGGCGGCTCGCTGCTGCTGTATGCGCTGCGTGCCCCAGGAGCTGACCTGGAGAGGTCGGAGCGCGGGGACCAGCCCGACGGCAAACCGTTCGCCGCGATGTCGCGCGAAACGCTGCTGCTGGCCAACAATCTGCTGCTGACCACCGCCTGCGCAATGGTGCTGCTGGGCACGCTGTACCCGTTGCTGGCCGACGCGCTCGACCTGGGGAAGATCTCCGTCGGCCCGCCCTACTTCGCGCTGATGTTCGTGTTGCTGATGGCGCCGCTGGTATTGCTGCTGCCGTTCGGGCCACTGACGCGCTGGCAGCGCGAGCAGGTTTCCAAGCCGCTGGCGATGTTGCTGCCGTGGGTGGGGCTCGCCTTAGCGGCGGGTGTCGCGGCATTTTTCCTCGCGCCGCAGGGCCAATGGAAAGTGGCGGCCGGTGTGTTCGGTGCGGTCTGGGTGGCGGCCGGCACCCTGCGCTTCGTATGGACGCGCATCCAGGGCCGCCGCGTGCAGGGCATGCGCCGATTCACCCCGGAGATGCTCGGCATGACGCTTGCGCACCTGGGAGTCGCGGTATTCCTGGTCGGCGCCCTCCTGACCGAGGGCCTGAACCAGCAGCGCGAGGTCGCGGTGGCGCCGGGCGATTCGGTCGAACTGGGCGGCTACCGGTTCCGTTTCGACGATGTGGCGCACAGCCAGGGCCCGAACTACGAGGCCGACCGCGGCACCGTGAGCGTGTTCGAGGACGACCGGCCATTGACCGTGATGCACCCGGAGAAACGCCTGTACGCCGGCGGTGGCCAGGTCATGACCGAGGCCGCGATCTCGCGCGGCATCACCCGCGACCTGTACGTCGCCCTGGGCGAGCCGCTCGGCGGCGGCGCGTGGGCGCTGCGCGTGCACATCAAACCCTTTGTGCGATGGATCTGGGCCGGCGCGCTGCTGATGATGCTCGGCGGTTTTGTCACTGCAGCCGACCGTCGCTTCCGCCTGCCCCCGCCCGATCATCCCCTGGAGACCGCACCGTGACCGACGCGCCCACTACTGCACCCCGCAGGTCCGCCATGCGCTGGCTGCCGCTGGTGGTGGTCGCATTGCTGGGCGTGCTGCTCGCGGCCGGCGTCTGGCTCAGCCGCGACCCGAATCGCGAGGCATTGCCCTCGCCGCTGATCGGCAAACCGGCGCCGGCGTTCGAACTGCCGGTGCTGCACGAGCCCGGGCGGCAGGTCTCCTCCGACGAGCTGCGCGGCGCGCCCTACCTGCTCAATGTCTGGGGCAGCTGGTGCCCCGCCTGCCGCGACGAGCACCCGGTGCTGACGCGTTTCGCCGAGACCCGGCGCGTGCGCGTGGTCGGCTTCAACTGGAAGGACGAGCACGCCGATGCGATGCGCTGGCTGGAGCAGTTCGGCAACCCCTACTGGCTGGTGCTGACCGACTACGTGGGCGACGTCGCAATCGACTGGGGCATCTATGGCGCGCCGGAAACTTTTCTGGTCGATGACAATGGTGTGGTGCGCTGGAAGCATGTGGGGCCGATGACCGACGCCACCATCGAGCAGGACCTGCTGCCGGTGCTGGCCGAGGTGGAGCAGGACGGCCGGGAGCGGGCACTGTGATTGCCGTGATGGCAGGCAACAGCAAATCCCCCCTGCCCCCATTTTTAAAAGGGGGGAACAGCAGGTGCCTTGCCTCCCTCTTTGGAAAAGGGGGATTGAGGGGGATTTGCTTCATGCTGCTGCTCTGCCTGTTGCTGACTCCTGTCGCCGCCCTCGCCCAGCCCGCCACCGATCCCACTCCGCCGCAGTTCACCGACCGCACCGAGGAGCGCCGCTTCAACTCGCTCGTCGCCGAGCTGCGCTGCGTGATGTGCCAGAACCAGTCGCTGGCCGATTCCAACGCGCAGATCGCCGTCGACCTGCGCCGCGAAGTGCTCGAGCTCATGCAGCAGGGCAGAAGCGACGCCGAAATCAAGGAATTCCTGGTCGCGCGCTATGGCGAGTTCGTGCTGTATCGGCCGCAGGTCGGCGCGCGCACCTGGCTGCTGTGGTTCGGGCCATTGCTGCTGCTGGTGATCGGCGGCGTGGTGCTTGCGCACGTGGTGCGCCAGCGCGGCGGCGGCCAGCCGGTCGCCGACGACGAAGACCAGGAGTGGTGATGACCGCGTTCGTGATCATCGGCGTTGCCCTCGCTCTGCTCGCCCTGGCCTACGTCGCGCGGCCGCTGTGGCGCGCCACCCCGACCGCATGCGTCGCGGTGGTCGCCACCCTGGCGCTGCTCACCGGCGCGACTTACCTGTGGATCGGCACGCCCGATGCACTCGACCCGGCCAATCGCCGATCACCGGAAACCCTGCCCGAAGCAATCGCACAGCTCGAAACGGAGCTGGAACGCGACCCGCGCCAGATCGAGGGCTGGCGCCTGCTCGGCAGCGCCTACACCGCCGCTGCACGCCTGGACGAGGCGCGCGATGCCCACGCACGCGCAGTCGCGCTGGACCCCGAGGACCCCAACCTGCTGGTCGAGGCCGCCGAGTCGCGTGCGAACGCCGCGCCGGGTCGCCGCTTCGATGACGCGGCCACTGCGATGCTCGAACGCGCGGTCGAGCAGCAGCCGATGCACCAGCGGGCACGTTGGTTCCTCGGCATCGCCCGGCGCCAGGCCGGCCAGCATGCCGAAGCTGCTGCCACCTGGGAGCCGCTCCTCGCGGTAGTCGAACCCGGCACTGCCGCCAGCTTGCGCCCCCAGATCGACGCCGCACGCTCCGACGCCGGCCTGGAGCCGCTCCCGCCGGCTGCCTCGGAGTCCGGCAGCGCGCGCAGCATCACCGTCAGCGTCTCGCTCGACCCGGCCCTCGCCATGCGCCTGACGCAAGGTGCGGTGGTGTACGTGATCGCCCGCCAGCCCGGCGGCGCATCAATGCCGGTGGCGGTCGAGCGCTTGTCGGCCAATGCGCTGCCGAGCGTGATCACTCTGGACGACGCTGACAGCCCGATGCCGACGCTCACGCTGTCGCAGCTCGGCGAGGTGGAAATCACCGCGCGTATTTCCGCCAGCGGCGATGCGGCCGCACGCCGCGGCGACTTCGAGGCCGCGCCGGCGACCGTCAGCGCGGACCAGGAGGCAGCGGCGTTGATGATCGATCGTGTGGTGGAATAGGCGCCACACACGCGCTACTCGTTGAACGTCATTCCCGCGAAAGCGGGAACCCAGTGACTTTGGCTTTGCGCTTTCAATCACTCACTCGAACACTCCACCAAGAAAACCCGAGACGCTGGATTCCCGCCTTCGCGGGAATGACGAGCCAAGGAGTCACGCACCGGCATGACCGAATTCATCCCCCCCGGCACCCGCTTCATCGACCTGCCCGCCGCCTTCCCGATGAAACGCGGTGGCGCGCTGCACGGTGCGCGCGTCGCGTTCGAAACCTGGGGCACGCTCAACGCCGCGCGCGACAACGCGATCCTGATCGTCACCGGCCTGTCGCCCGACGCGCATGCCGCCGCCAACGATGGCAATCCGGAGCCGGGCTGGTGGGAAGCGATGATCGGGCCCGGCAAACCCATCGACAGCGATCGCTGGTTAGTGGTGTGCGTGAACTCGCTTGGCAGCTGCAAGGGCTCCACCGGCCCGGCTTCGATCGATCCCGGCACCGGCGCGCTGTACCGGCTGGCGTTCCCGCAGCTGTCGATCGAGGACGGCGCCGACGCGGCCGTACATGTCGTGCGCGAACTCGGCATTGAGCAACTGGCGTGCGTGATCGGCAACTCGATGGGCGGCATGACCGCACTGGCGATGCTGGTGCGCCATCCGGGCATCGCCCGCAGTCACATCAACATCTCCGGCGCCGCACGCGCGCTGCCGTTTTCCATCGCGATCCGCTCGCTGCAGCGTGAGGCCATCCGCCTGGACCCGCAGTGGAATGGTGGCCATTACGACGATGCCAGCTATCCCGAATCGGGCATGCGCATGGCGCGCAAGCTCGGCGTGATCACCTACCGCTCGGCATTGGAATGGGACGGCCGCTTCGGCCGGGTGCGACTCGACCAATCCTCGCAGGACCCCGACCGCCCCGACTACGAACCGTTCGGCCTGGAGTTCGAGGTCGAGAGCTACCTCGAAGCCCACGCCCGCCGTTTCGTGCGCCGCTTCGACCCCAACTGCTATCTCTACCTGAGCCGCTCGATGGACTGGTTCGACCTGGGCGACTACTGCGCGCAGAAGTGCGGCGACAGCCAGGCCGATACTTCCGCCGGCCTCGCCTCCATCCGCGTCGACAAGGCGCTCGTGATCGGCGTCGAAACCGACATCCTGTTCCCCCTGCAGCAGCAACGCGAGATCGCCGAGGGACTGCGCGAAGGCGGTGCCGACGCGGACTTCCTGCCGCTGTCCTCGCCGCAAGGCCACGACGCGTTTCTGGTCGACATCGCGCGCTTCGGACCCGCGGTCCAGGGATTCCTGGCCACCTTGTAAATTTCTCTCTTGGGAAAGAGGGATCGCGGTCTGCTGTCTGCTCCCGAGCCCGGCGGCTCTGTGGCGCATTTGCCCGCGCGCGATCTATGCCATCACTCCTGGATCGCTCTCGCCGACGCACCGGTACGATACGTCGCATGTTAATGGGGAGCCTGCGAATGAAGATGATGGCGACACGAGTGGTTGGAACCGCGGCCGTAATGTTGATGCTGGCCGGCGCGGGCCTGTGGTACACGGTCGAAGCTGCTGCTGCCAAGCCAGGTGATGTGCTTTGGAAATACCGCACCGGCGGTGCGATCTGGGCACCGTTGACCCACGCCGATGGCGTGCTCTACGTCGGCAGCGACGATCACCACCTGCATGCGGTGGACCTGGCGACCCGTCGCGCCCTCTGGACATTCGAGACCGGCGGCCCGGTTCGCTCCAAGCCACTGGTGGTCGCCGGCCGCGTGTATCTCAGCAGCGACGACGGCCTGTTGTATGCACTGGACGCGTCGACCGGCCAGGAGCACTGGCGCTTCGAACTCGAGCCCGACAGCGTTCCGCGAGAACTGCCCGCGGCTGGGAGCACCGCCTACGACTACCTGCAGTCGGCCCCGATCCATGCCGACGGACTGGTGTATGTCGGCAGCGCCAGTGGCCGCATGCACGCGCTCGATGCGGCCAGCGGCAAGGAGCTCTGGCGCTTCGCCACCGACGGCGCCATCCGCGGCAACCCGCTCGTTGGCGGCGGCGCGCTCTACTTCGGCAGTTGGGACCACGGTGTCTACTCGCTCGATGCGAAAACCGGCGAGCGCCGGTGGCACTACGACACCCAGGGCATCGTGCAGAGCACGCCGGCGCTGGGGGATGGCAAGCTCGTCATCGGCAGTCGCAGCGCCAAGCTGTTCGCGCTGGACGCGGCGACCGGCACGGAAGCCTGGACCCATGTCTACTCCGATGGTTCCTGGGTCGAGTCCTCAGCGGTCTACGCCGACGGCGCGTTTTACATCGGCAGTTCCGACTCGCTCAAGCTGTCCGCCTTCGATGCCGGCAGCGGCGAGGAAACATGGGCGTTCGACACCGGCGGCTGGGCATGGTCGACGCCGGTGCTGAGCAATGGGGTTGCTTATATCGGCGGCTTGAGTGCGTTCCCGTACTACTTCGACGGGGTAACGCTGGAGCCGGGGTTCTTTGCCGTCGACGCCGAGACAGGCCAGGAGAAGTGGCGCTTCATGCCGGAACCGGTGAAGGGGTACGTTACTGGCGGCGTCATGGCAGCACCGGAAGTCCATGACGGCACTGTCTATGTCGGTGCCCTCGACGGCCACGTCTACGCGCTGCAGGAATAACTCTCCTCCGAGACGCAGCCGCCAACTCAGGATGCAGAGCGGGTTTGAACCCGCCGACCCGATCGTCGGTTTCGACCGTAGCGCTCGTGTGCAAACCGCCGACGCATCGACCGACCGCAGGCGCGCACGCGCGAGCCGGCGTAAACTCGTCGCCATGAACGTCCAAGCCCTGCCCGACATCGCCTTCCCCGGTCACGACAAGCTGGTCACCGCGCTCGATGCCGCGGTCGGCCGCGGCGACGAGCACGAGATCACCGCCGCGTTGCGCGACACGCTGTGCCGGTTGATCCGGGACCGCGACGTCAGCCTGCCGCCATGCGTCCATGAGCCGATCGACGACCACTACGCGCGCCGCGAGATCTACCGCAGCCCGGACCTGGGCTACAGCGTGGTGGCGATGACGTGGGGGCCAGGCCAGGGCACGCCGGTGCACGACCACTGCGGCCTGTGGTGCGTGGAGGGCGTATGGGACGGCGAACTGGAGATCACCCAGTTCGAACTGCTCGAGCGCGACGGCGAGCGCTTCCGCTTCCGCGCCGCCGGCGGCATGCACGCCGGCCCCGGCAGTGCCGGCAGCCTGATCCCGCCGCACGAATACCACACCATCCGCAACACCAGCGCCGAGCACGTGGCCATTTCGCTGCACATCTACAAGGCGCCGATGGACACCTGCTCGGCGTTCGTTCCGCACGATGGCGAATGGTTCGCCCGCAGGGACCAGACGCTGGATACCGACGCGCCCTGAGCCCCGCCTGCGCAGGCCAAGCGCTCCTGTAGGAGCGCCCCATGGGCGCGAAGCCCGCCGCGACGCAATCCCGCTCCGATCGCGGGCATGGCCCGCTCCTACAAATCCCGCCGCCGCAAGCACACGTAGAGCGGAGCTTGCTCCGCTGCACCCGCGGCGAAAACAGCAGCCGAGCAAGCTCGGCTCTACCGATCGCCCGCACGCTTCCTTGTAGGAGCGCCCCATGGGCGCGAAGCCCGCCGCGACGTGACCCCGGCCGCGCCCGCGCCCGCGCCTCCAAATGCGTCGCGCTCGCCTACCTCCGCGGCTCTCCCGTCAGCCATATGCCTGCCGATGGATTTCTGTTTTGTAACGCCTGCAAACCCGATCACTCAGTCCCGCGACCTCGCCGGAACGAACGGCGACACCGGGTCGCTGGCCGGAAAGGTTTCTTCCACCGCCTCATCCTGCAGCTCGCTCTGATGCTCCCGATCCCGATCCCGATCCTGCCGCTGCTGCGGCGACTCCGGCAGGTTGCGCGCACCGCCACCATCGATCGAAGGGTCTTTCTGATCCTGCCTGACCATGGCCGTCTCCAACTGGGGGATAGGCCAAGCTATGCCGGCAAACGTTAGGGTTTCCGCACGCGGACGTGATGGACGGTTTAACTCCAGGAACCCGATCCGATCGCCGCAAAGAAGAAGGGCCCGGAATCACTCGCGGGCCCTTCACTTGTCCGGTATTTGTTGCCTGGTGCCGAAGGTGGGACTCGAACCCACACGCTTTTAAGGGCGGCGGATTTTGAGTCCGCTGCGTCTACCGATTCCGCCACTTCGGCCGGCCGCGCAGTATAGCCGCACCCGCTTGCGGCGCTCCAGCGAAATATCCCGCGGCGCTGCGGCTAGGATGCGGGCATGTGCCTGATCGCCGCCGCCTGGTGCGTCCATCCCCGCTATCGGCTGGCCCTGATCGCCAACCGCGACGAGTTGCACGCGCGGCCGGCGGCGGCGGCGGGCTTCGATCCGGAGGCCGCGGATGTCTACGGCGGCCGCGACCTGGTGCAGGGCGGCAGCTGGCTGCTGGCGTCGACGCGCGGGCGGCTGGCGGCCGTCACCAACGTGCGCGCCGGCCCGGCCGGCGAGGCGATGCCGCGATCACGCGGTGCGTTGGTGCGCGATTTCGTGCGCGGGGCGCAATCGGCTGATCAGCACCTCGCCACACTGCGCGCGGAAGCAGCCGAGTACGGCCGCTTCAACCTGCTGGTCTGGGACGGCGAACGCCTGGCGTTTGCCAGCAACCACCCGGGCTTTGCCGCCGATCCGGTCGAACCCGGCGTGCATGCCATGTCCAATGGCGCGTTCGATGCGCCGTGGCCGAAGAGCGCGCATGCGACGCGGGCGTTGTCGGCGTGGTTGGCATCGGACGCGCCGGGCCGGCATCAGGCGGGCGACGCCAGTGCGCTGCAGCCGTTGCTGGACGCGCTGGCCGATGCGACACCCGCGCCGGATGCGGACCTGCCCGATACCGGGATCGGTCGTGACCTCGAGCGCTCGCTGTCGCCGGCGTTCGTGCGCGACCGGCGCTACGGCACACGGTGCAGCACCGTGGTGCTGGTGGAGCACGCGGCGCTCACTTTCGTGGAGCGGCGTTTCGGGCCGGATGCGCGGGTGACGGGGGAAAGTGCGCGGCGGTTGCGGATCGACTGAGGTGCAAGTCGGGGATGTGCGCCGGCGATCTGGCTCGAATCCTCCCCGGCCCTCCTTTGCCAAAGGAGGGAGACAAGCCTGCGGCGGAGCTGGCAGAGAACTCAGCCCCCGCCTCGCGCAATCACCCCCACGGCCACCAGCCGCGGCCGGTCGCGGCGTACCGGTCGGCGGCGCGCTCGAAACGGTTGCGCACACTGATGCCACCGCACACCAGGTACACCGGCAGGAACAACGGACCGAGCACCATGTACTGGTAGACATGGGCGCGCTCGTGATCGGCCAGGCGCACGTGCGGCTCCTCGCACAAACCGGCGCGATGCGCGTAGGTGCGACACGGCGCATCGAGGTCCTGCCCGGTATGCAGGATCACGTTGCCCAGGGTCAGCGCCCCGCCCGGCCCCCACGGCCAGCGGTCGAACACCAGCGCGAGTTCGCCGCGCCGCCAGTGCACACGCGCACCGAACGCCAGCCCCGAGCCACCGAGCAACAGTCCGGCGAGCGTGTTGGGCAGCGTCCACAACGCGCCAAGCGCGAGCCACCCGCGGATCGGGATCAGCCCTCGTCCGGCATCAGCAGCCACAGGATCAGGTACGCCAGGATGCCGGGGAATGCGGCCGAGGCGATCGAGACGATCACGAAGACGATCCGCAGCAGGGTCGAGCTCCAGCCGTATCGGCGGGCAATGCCGCCCATCACGCCGCCGATCATGCGGTCGTGGCGGGAGCGGGTGAACGGTCGCGGGGTGGCGGACATTCGGCTCGATCCTGTGGGGGATGGGACGAGTGTATGGCGGGTGTGTGATGACGGCGTGGCGCCGGCAGCCGCCCGGCCGCAGTTTCCTGTAGGAGCGGCTTCAGCCGCGAGCTCCTGCCGCAGGCCGGTGCAGAGCCGTCCAACCTGCGAGCCGCGCGGCGCTTCGGCGGTCGCGTTCCGCTGGATGCCCTGCAGAAGTGGTGTGGCATTCCGGCTCCGGATCGAAAAGCTCGCGGCTGAGAGCCGCTCCTACAGAGGGCCGATCGGTATCAGCGGGTTGTGAGCCAGTCGTGGATCGCGGTGGGCACCTCGCGCTGGGCGCGGCCGGACACGTAGATGCCGATGTGGCCGCCGCGGAACGACAGCTCGCTGTAGTCGCTGGAGCCGGTCAGCCCGGCGAGTGCGCGGGACGCGGCTGGCGGCACCAGGTGATCCTGCTGGGCATAGATATTGAGCAGCGGCATGTCGACATCGCCCAGGTGCACCTCGCGCCCGCCGATGTCGATCCCGCCCTTGACGAAGCCATTGCCCTGGTAGAACTGCTTGACGAACTGGCGGAACGCTTCGCCGGCCTGGTCGGGCGAGTCGAAGATCCACTTTTCCATGCGCAGGAAGTCCTCCAGCGCCGCCTTGTCGTCGAGGATGTCGACCAGCCCGACGTACTTCTGCACGAACAGCCGCCACGGCTTGAGCATCAGGTAGCTCATGTTCATCAGGTCGGCCGGCACGTTGCCGAGGGTATCGACGAACAGGTCGACATCGATCCCGCGGGTCCAGTTGGCCAGCATGTTGTCTTCGGTGTGGAAGTCCACCGGCGTGACCATGGTGATCAGGTTGCGGACCTTGCCCGGGTTGAGCGCCGAGTAGCACAAGGAGAACGCGCCGCCCTGGCAGATCCCGAGCAGGTTGATCGCATCGAGGTCGTGACTGCGGCGCAGGTGGTCGATCGCCCCCCCGAGGAACCGCTGGATGTAGTCCTCCAGTTCCAGGTAGCGGTCGGAACGGTCGGGATAGCCCCAGTCGAGCACGTAGACGTCCTCGCCGCGCTCGAGCAGGCCGCGCACGATCGACTTGTTGGCCTGCAGGTCGACCATGTACGGCCGGTTGACCAGCGCATAGGCGATCAGCAGCGGTACCTTCGCGGTCGGTGCATGCCCGCCGTCGCCGCGGAAGCGGTACAGCACCACCTTGCCGTCGCGCCACACTTCCTGTTTTTCGGTGACGCCGTAGTCGACGTCGCCGACCTGCTGCAGCGTCTCCAGCCCGGCGCGCAGCTTGGCCTGGGTCTTTATGGCTTCCTGCGCCAGCGACTGCGGGGTGAAGCCGATCGGGCTGTTGGTCTCGTAGCCGTTCATCTCAACGCTTCCTCTGCGGGGTCTTCTTCACCGTGCGCTTGGCCGCTGCTTTCTTGGCCGCTGCTTTCTTGGCCGGCACTTTCTTGGCCGGCGCTTTCTTGGTTGTCTTTCGAGCGCTGGATTTCTTCGCGACCTTTGCGGGAGCGGTGCGCGTTTCGCTCGTGCCCCCTCTCCGCGCAGGAGCCGGTCGGGGTGAAGCGTCGGGATCCCGATGCGCCCGCGGGTGCTCGGCGCTCTTGCCAGCGGACGCATCGCCCCCCGCCTCGAGCCGGTCGCGCAAACGGCGCATCTCACGCTCCAGCTGCACTATCTTGCGATGGGCCGAATCGACTTCGGTGCGGGTCGGCGTACCCAGCAGCAGACCGGCCTGCTCGACCTCGCCCTGCACCGCAGCGCGCAGCCGCATCTGCGCGTTGATCATGTCGCCATAGGCCTCGCGGAAGCGCGGCGACAATGCGACCTCCGCATAGGCCTCCTCGGCTGCATCGATCCAGAGGTCGAACAGCGCACGGGCCGAGTCCAGCGTTTGCCCCGACTCCCCGCGTTGGGCCAGCTTTTCCTGAAACAGTGCGAACGCAGCCTGCCCGGCCTCGCCGAGCAGCGCGTTGTAGGCCTGATCGCGCTGCTGGAAATCGAGCTGAGCCTGCGCGAGCTTCTGCCAGCGCTCCTGGTGCTCTCGAGCGAATCCGAACGCCGGGGTGCCCAGCCACTGGCTGCCCTGGCGCTGCAGGCCCTCGATATAGGGCGCGGCCTGTTCGAACCACTGCTCGGGACCGGCCTGGCCGCGGCCGCCCATGCCGCGCAACACCTCGGCAAACGGATTGCCGCCGCCGCTGCCGAGCATCCGTTTCCAGGCATCGGCGATCTGCGCCGCGCCCGCGTCCTGGCCGGCGAACTGCGCGGCCAGTTGCTGCATCTGCCCGAACCAGCCGCGCGCCTGGCTGTTGAAGCGCTGCACGGCCTCGTCCATCTCATTGCCGCCGCCGCGGCCGGGTTGCGATGCCAGCTGCGAGGCGAGTCCGGACCACCAGCCGACCGCGTCGTTCCAGTCTGGCGCCTTGGGCTGCGACGGCTTGGCGGCATCGCGCATCATCTCGCCCCAGCTGTTCCAGTACTCGCGCGCGAGCGCCTCGAAATCGCCACCGAACGTAGGGTTCGCCATCATCGCCTCCTGAGCCTGGCGCGATGATATCAACGCGGTTGTTGCGCGATGGTGTCGCCGATGGGCTCTCTCCGCGTTTTAGCGGGAAGGCAATGGAGTAACGGTGCGCGGAAACCGGGGGCGGCGGATGCTCTGAATCGGGACTGGCGCAGTCGTTTACAGGGCGCTTGCCCTCATCCGCCCTTTGGGCACCTTCTCCCGCGCGCGGGAGAAGGGGTCTTGCGAAAGGCCATTCTTAGGGCTTGGGAATCCGCAGCGTCTTGCTGATCATCAGCACGCCCGACAGCGCGAACATCAGCACCAGCGGATGGAACTGCCACGGTCCGAGCTGGACCATGCCCAACCATATGTCGCGGCCAATGGCGCCCTGCCAGGCGGCGACCGCCAGCACGATCACCAGCACCAGGCTGGTCGGGATCGGGGTTCCCTCGAAGTAGTTGACCTTGCCCTCCTCTCCCGCCAGTTGCTCGGCGGTGACGTTGTAGCGCGCGAGCCGGCTGACCCCGCAGCCGACGAAGAAGCTCAGCACCACCCAGTCCCAGCCACCCTGGAGGCCGCAGGCATAGCCGAGCGCCGCGGGGGCCACACCGAAGGAAATCACGTCGGCCAAGGAATCCAGTTCGCGCCCCAGGGTCGAGGCCAACTTGCGCCAGCGCGCGACGCGGCCGTCCAGCGCATCGAAGATGAAGGCCAGCGGGATCAGTGCCATGCCGATCATGAGGTCGCGCACGATGCCTTCCTGCAGGAAGCGCATCGCCGCGAAGATCGCGCCGGTTCCGCAGAACGCATTGGCGAGGGTGAACCAGTCCGCGAGGTGGAACTCGCGAAGCATCGTGAAGTGACGCGGCATGCAAGGCTCCGGGGTGGCGACCGGTCCATCGTAGTGCATGCAGACTGCCAGAGCGGGCGTGAAGCGCGCAGCAGTCGGCAAGTCGCCGAAGGGCCTATCCGGGCGCGATGCGCCTGGTCCTGACGCGATAGGCCGGTGCCGGTGTCGGCCCCTCATCCCCAAAAAAAACGAGGCCGGATAACCGGCCCCGTCGGACAATGCATCTGTTGCAGATAGATCAACCGCGCGTCGTATCGCCGGACACCAGCGCGGTCTGCGTCACGATTTCGCCGTCGACCACCGGCAGGCGCTCGCCCGGACGGTCATCGAGGCGGATGACCTGCTCCCGGCCCTCATAGCGGTAGGTGACGTCATAGCCGATCACCTGGTCCTCGCTGCCCAGCGGGATGCGACTGCCCGGCTTGCTGCCGGTGCGCATGGTGCCGGTGGTGCCATCGGGATTGCGGTAGGTCACGTTGTAGCCGACCACGCGGGTGGACTGCGAGGTCTCCGAGACGGTGCGGCATTGGCGGTCGACCCGCTCGACCGTCTGGCCGCCGACATGGTTGCGGTCAACCCGGTTGCCGACATAACCGCCGGCGGCCGCGCCGGCCGCGGTCGCGACCTTGCGGCCGTTGCCGCCACCGATCTGGTTGCCGACCAGGCCGCCGATCACCGCACCGGCGATGGTGCCGCCGACGTTGCCGTCACGCTCGGGCAGCCGCTCCTGCACGACCACGTCCTCGCATACCTCACGCGGGCTGGACACGGTGCTGGTCTCGCGCACCGGGTCGGATCCGATCACGGTCGCATACAGCTCCTGCTTTTCATTGACCGGCTCGACCTGCAGCACGTCGGCGTATTGGGCCGCGGCGATGGCGCCATCGACCGCGAAGTCGCCATCGGCAGCGGTCACCAGCGCCTGCGAATCGGCGGCGGTGGCCACCTGCGGATCCGCAGAGCCATTGCCGCTGAAGCTCTGGTAGGAAGCCACCGCAACGCCACCGACCAGCAGCGATGCCAACGCAACCGCAATCATGTTCTTGTTCATCAGCGCCTCTCCTGCAGCGGGTCGGAGCCCGCGGTTGGTGTGGGGTGCATTGCAGCACCCCCAACCTGAACGGGCACCGTTTTTTTAACGTAAAACTGACAAATGCATGAATATCGCGGTGCCGGTGTTAGCGTGTCCGCCATCACACCCAGCCGCGAGCACAGGACCCGGGCATGGCCAATCCGATGCTGCTTCCCCTGTTGAACTGGGCGCGCAAGCTGCGCTATCCGACGCTGTTCAAGATCACCGCGGCGCTGTTCGCGATCACGCTGGTGGTGCCCGATCCCATCCCGATGATCGACGAGATACTGCTCGGGCTCGGTACGCTGTTGCTGGCCAACTGGAAGAACCGCAAGGCACCGATCCCGCCGCCGCGGCGTCCACGCTGACCGGTGCCTCTTGTTCGAGCTGATCGACACCCATTGCCATCTCGACGCCGGCGAATTCGATGGCGATCGCGCGGCGGTGATCGAACGCGCGCGCGCCGCCGGCGTGACGCGGCAGATCGTCCCGGCAATCCAGGCCGACCATTGGCCGGCGCTGAAGGCGGTGTGCACGGGCGCGCCTGGCCTGTTTCCGGCCTATGGGCTGCATCCGATGTGGCTGGCGAAACATCGCGAGCCGCACATTGCGGAGCTGCGCGAATGGATCGAGCGCGAACGGCCAGTTGCGGTCGGGGAATGCGGGCTCGATTATTTCGTCGAGGGACTCGACCGCACCGGGCAATCGCACTATTTCGAGCAGCAGCTGCGGCTGGCGCGTGATTTCGAGCTGCCGGTGATCGTGCACGCGAGGCGCGCGCTCGACGAGGTGCTGGCCGCCTTGCGCCGGTTCGCGCCCTTGCGAGGCGTCGTGCACAGCTTTTCCGGCAGCCTGCAGCAAGCCGAGCGCCTATGGGAACAGGGATTCCTGCTGGGTCTGGGCGGCCCGGTGACCTACGAACGCGCGCAGCGCCTGCGCCGGGTCGCGAGTCAGGTGCCGATCGAGTGCTTGCTGCTGGAGACCGACGCCCCCGACCAGCCCGACGCCGGACACCGCGGCCAGCGCAACGAGCCGGCGCGGATCCTCCATGTGCTGGACACCATCGCCGAACTGCGCGGCATCGATCGCGCGGAGCTCGCCGCCGCGACCACCGCCAATGCCGAGCGCCTGTTCAAGCTCCCCCGCCCGCCCGTGCCTTTGTAGGAGCGCCGCCCCATGGGCGCGATGTACGCGGTCGCGTCACTCCACATCGCGGGCATGGCCCGCTCCTACAAAAGCGCGGTGCCATTGTAGGAGCGCCCCATGGGCGCGATGCACGCACTCGCGTCACTCCACATCGCGGGCATGGCCCGCTCCTACAAAAGCGCGGGCCTTTGTAGGAGCGCCCCATGGGCGCGATGTACGCGGTCGCGTCACTCCACATCGCGGGCATGGCCCGCTCCTACAAAAGCGCGGGCCTTTGTAGGAGCGCCCCATGGGCGCGATGCACGCGGCCGCGTTACTCCCATCGCGGGCATGGCCCGCTCCTACAAAAACGTGGTGCCTTTGTAGGAGCGCCCCATGGGCGCGATGCACGCGGCCGCGTTACTTGCATCGCGGGCATGACCCGCTCCTGCGCCGGTCAGGGCGTCCGGCTTGCGGGTGCCTTCAACAGCATCTCCAGCGCCTTGCCGATCATTGCGAATGCGAACGCGCCGGTGATGTGGGTGGCCGCGCCGAGGCCGGCGCCGCAGTCGAGTTTCAGGGCGGCATCGCCGCCGACCTGCGGGCGTACGCCGCAGACGCTGCCGTCGGCCTGCGGATAACTCACGTTCTGCAGCGAGTACACCGCCGGCACGCTGAAATAGCGGGAGGCCGTCTTCGGAAAATTGAACTCGCCGCGTAGTTTCTTGCGGATCAAGGCGAGCATGGCGTCGTGTTCGGTGCGCGACAGGTCACGCACGCGCACCAGTGTCGGGTCGGTGCGACCGCCGGCCGAGCCGCACACGATCAGCGGCCGCTTGCGGCGGCGGCACCAGGCGATCAGTTCGACCTTGCTGCGGAAACTGTCGCAGGCATCCAGCACCAGGTCGAAATCCGGCGCCAGCAAGTCGGCGACATTGCCGGCAGTCAGAAAGCTCGGCACGGCCACCACCTCGATCATCGGATTGATCGCGCGGCACCGTTCGGCCATCGCCTCGACCTTGGCGCGTCCGAACTGGCCTTCCAGCGCAGGCAGCTGCCGGTTGGTGTTGGACACGCACAGGTCGTCGGCGTCGATCAGGGTCAGGTGGCCAAGACCGCTGCGCGCCAGCGCCTCGACCGCCCACGAGCCGACCCCGCCCAGCCCCACCACCGCCACGCGGCATGCGGCAAAGCGCGCAAGCGCGCCGCGGCCGTAGAGCCGGTCGATGCCGCCAAATCGTTGCTGCCACAGGTGTTCGCGGGCGTTCTCGGTCATGCCTGCAAGTGTAAGGGTGCGAGCCCCGGCCAATGAATGGGGCGTGATATCTTGCGGCCAAATCGACGGAGCCAGGCCATGAGCGATCCCCAGCCGACCCGCAATCCCGATGCCGACAAGCGCGGCGGAAATGGTTCCCGGTTCCTTTTCATGTTCCTGCTGGGGCTGGTCATCGGCGCGGTCGTGGTCGCGTACCTGATGCGCACCTGGCTGGGCGGACCCGACACCTACCCGCGCGCGGTCATGCAGGTGATGAACGCACAGATGGGCCAGCTCAAGCAGAGTGTCGAGCGCAACAACTGCAACCCGACCGACACGCTGCCGCACCTTCAGGCATTGCGGACCATGGCCGGCCAGTTCGACGGTGCATTCGTGGAGCTGCGCGATGACCGGCGTTTCATCGCTCATTCCAGCGGTCTGCGCGCCAGCCTCGACGAGGTGCTTGCTTCGCCCCCGCTGAACTGCGCGGGCGTGACCGCCGCGCAGCAGGCAATCGGCCAGGCCTGCCAGGATTGCCACCAGGACTTCCGCTGATCGCCCGCAGGGGTTCGAGGATTCCTATTTGCCGCGGATCTGCGAACTCGGGCGCCAGCAGGCGCACCTGAACGGCCACGCCGCCGCCTTGGTGAAGTTGATGGGGTGTTCACGGTGCCGCGAATAGCGTGATGGCGCGTGGCCGGATCCGCCACACGCCCTTACTTCAGCAGGAGATCGGCATGAATATCACCCACCCTCGTCTTCTCGGCGTCGCCGCGGCGGCCTCGCTGGCACTGGCCGGTTGCGGCACGACCGGATATGGCTCTGCCGGAGCCGGCGGCGGCGCGTACTCACCCGGCTACGGCGCCAGCACCGCCAACTGCTATGACTGCGGCACCGTCACGCGGATCGAACAGGCCAGTGGCGGCAGCACGGTTCCGCGCGGCACCGGTGCGGTACTCGGCGGACTGGTCGGCGCCGCTGCCGGCCGCGAGATCGCCGACAGTCAGACCGACAGCGAAGGCCGCAAGAACACCGCGACGGTGGCGGGAGGCGTGGCCGGTGCAGTGGCCGGCAACGCCATCCAGAACCGCACCGGCGCCAACTACAACGTCTATGTCCGCATGGACGACGGGCGCACCACGGTAGTCACCCAGAACGACCTGGGCGGCATCCGCGAGGGCGCGTACGTGCGGGTCTACAACGGCCGCGCCTGGCCGCGTTGATGCGCTAGTCGATCGATCGTTCGCTCGCCAGACAGACGGCCCGCCCGCGCGCGGGCCGTTTTTTTTGTCGACGAGCATCCGCGGCGCCGGCCAGATCACTCCAATCGCCCGGACTGCGCTGGCAAGGCATTGAGGCAAAAAGAAACCCGGCCGAAGCCGGGTTTCTCCTGGGGCCTTGCGCCTCATGGTCGCGCCATTGCTGCTGTCGCCTTACATCGGCTCCACAGCGTCGGCCTGCAGGCCCTTCTGGCCCTGTACGACGACAAACGAGACCTGCTGGCCTTCCGCCAGGCTCTTGAAGCCCTGGCTCTGGATGGCGCGGAAGTGCACGAACACATCCTCGCCATTCTCGCGGCTGATGAAGCCGAAGCCCTTGGCGTCGTTGAACCACTTGACGGTACCGGTTTCGCGATTGGACATCTCACTTGCTCCCTGGAACGAGGTGGATTATCGCCAACGTATTGGCGTGCTGCCGGCTGCAAGGAGGAAGCGAGGTACAACGATGCGTGTGGATGGTCGATCGGCGGATCATCGGAACAACCGCATCGGGCCACGATTCACGGTGACCTTGGGCAAACGCAGCGTCGGAAAAATTACCTCGCGTCCGGCGACAATGCAATCATCCGCCCAACCCTGGCAGAGGCTTTCGAATATGGATGTGCAGACCCTTTATTACATGATCGCCGGGGTTTTGATACTGGTGGGCATCGCCGGCACGATCCTGCCCGCGCTGCCCGGGCTACCGGTGGTATTCGCCGGCATGTGGCTCGCGGCCTGGACCGGGGGTTACGCGGAGGTCGGGGTCGGCACGGTGGTGGCGCTGGCACTGCTGACGGTGTTGTCGCTGCTGGTGGACCTGCTGGCGACGATGCTGGGCGCCAGGCGCGTCGGTGCCAGCCGGCTGGCGCTGATCGGTTCGGTGGTCGGCACGGTGGTGGGGTTGTTCTTCGGCCTGATCGGGCTGTTCGCTGGTCCGTTCGTCGGCGCGCTGGTTGGTGAGCTGATCCACGGCCGCCGGGTCGGCCGCGCGGCCCGGGTCGGATTCGGCACTTGGCTCGGCATCCTGCTGGGTACCGTACTGAAACTGGGCCTGGCGTTCGCGATGCTGGGCCTGTTCGCGTTCGCGTGGCTGGTGTAGCGCTTGTGTGTAGGAGCGGCTTCAGCCGCGATCGTGGGGTTGGACGTCCGCGCCGGTTCCGGATCGCGGCTGAAGCCGCTCCTACAGGCCCGAGGCGTTCGAGGGCCGGGCCAAGGGTGCATGCGCCAACCTCTCGCATCGTTCACGCGACTTAACGGGCGAGTGCTCCAAGGTGGGCCCACCAAGGGGACCCCGATGCTGCCACGACGCTGGAGCCGAAAACGCATGATCTGGACGATCGTCATCACCGTGCTGGTCACGGTACTGGCAATGTTTCTGGCGATGAATTTCGCCAAGCCCGAGAAGGAGCTGGAACGCAAGATCGGGCACCGCTACGCCGTCTCGGACCCGCAGTTCCGGCGCGAGATGTCGGTGATGCTGGGGCCGTCGATCATGGCCGGCAACCACGTGGAGGCCTTCCAGAACGGCACGGAAATCTTCCCGGCGATGCTGGAGGCGATCGGCGCGGCGCGCAACTCGATCACCTTCGAGACCTATATCTACTGGTCGGGCGAGGTCGGCGAGCAGTTTACCGAGGCGCTGGCCGAGCGCGCCCGCGCCGGCGTACCGGTCAACGTCACCATCGACTGGGTCGGCAGTATCAAGATGAAACAGGAGCTGCTGGACCGCATGGAAGACGCCGGCGTCGACGTGGAGCGTTACCGGCCGCTGCACTGGTACAACATCCGGCGCATGAACAACCGCACCCACCGCAAGCTCCTGGTGGTGGACGGCAAGGTCGGCTTCACCGGTGGCGTCGGCATCGCCGACCAGTGGCAGGGCAACGCGCAGGACCCGCAGCACTGGCGCGATATCCACTTCCGCATCCAAGGCCCGGTGGTGGCCCAGATCCAGGCCGCGTTCAACGACAACTGGATCAAGACCACCGGCGAAGTGCTGAACGGTCCTGCCTACTTCCCGCCGCTGCGACCGGCCGGCGACATGGACGCGCACCTGTTCATCGCCTCGCCCGCCGGCGGCAGCGACAGCATGCACCTGATGTACCTGATGGCGATCGCCGCGGCCGAGCGCACCATCGATTTGGCCGCGTCGTATTTCGTGCCCGACCCGCTGATCACGAAGGCGCTGCTGTCAGCACGCCAGCGCGACGTGCGGGTGCGGATCCTGGTGCCGGGTCCGTATATCGATTCGGACACGGTCCGGATCGCCTCCAGACGCGCCTGGGGCGAGCTGCTGCTGGCCGACGTGGAGATCTACATCTACCAGCCGACGATGCTGCACAACAAACTGCTGGTCATCGACCGCGAACTGGTCTCGGTCGGCTCGACCAATTTCGACATCCGCTCGTTCCGGCTCAACGACGAGGCCAGCCTGAATATCTACGACGTCCAGTTCGCCGAGCAGATGATTGGCGTGTTCGAGCAGGACCTCGAGCGGGCCAAGCGCCTGGACTATCGCGAGTGGAAGCGGCGGCCGCTGAAGGAGAAATTCGCCGAGTTCGTCACCATTCCGCTGAAGTCGCAGTTGTAGGTAACCCGCGCTAGGCTGCGCAGCCACCCTGCACAAGGACACGTGACATGGAGATGCGGCGCATCCTGTCCCTCGATGGCGGCGGCATCCGCGGACTGGTCAGCTGCCTGTGGCTGGCGGGCGTCGAGGATGCCCTGCTCAAGGCCGGCAAGCCCGGCGTACTGAAGAGCTTCGACCTGCTGGCCGGCAGCTCGACCGGCGCGGTGATCGCCTGCGGGATGGGGATCGGCCTGAGCCCGACGCAATTGGCCGATCTCTACCGCGCGCAGCGCCACACGATCTTCCCCGGCATCGCCGAGCGCCTGTGGTCGCGCGCCGGACGCGTGCTCGCGCACGGCCCGTCGGCGCCCAAGTACGACGGCACGGGCCTGGACCAGGTGCTGCAGCAGGTCTTCGGCGATACCCGGCTGGGCCAGTTGAAGATACCGCTGCTGGTGACCGGCTACGACACGTTGTCGCGCAAGCCAGTGATGTTCAAGAGCTTCCTGCCCAGGCACGAGGACCTGCTGGTGTGGGAGGTGTGTCGCGCGTCGGCCGCGGCGCCGACCTATTTCCCGGCCCATGGAATGATGATCGAAGGCCGGCCGTGCTCGATGATCGATGGCGGCGTGGTCGCCAACAACCCGACCGCCTGCGCGATCGCGGAGGCGATGCGCAAGGACGCCCGGGTCGGCGACAGCCACGAACTGGTCGTGCTGTCGGTCGGCACCGGTGAGCGCAACCGGCCGATATCGCTGAAGTCCGCGCAGGAATGGGGCGCGCTGGAGTGGGCCGTGCCGATCATCGACGTGCTGTTCGACGGCAGCACCGACTCGGTCGATTACATCGCGCGGCAACTGGTCGGCGACGGCTACTTCCGGCTGCAGACCGAGCTGGTGGTCGGGCTGGACGACCTCGACGACGTCAGCGCGACCAACCTCGCGGCGCTGGAGGCATTGGCGGCCGACTACCTGCGCCAGGCGGCCACGCAGAAGAAGCTCAGGCAGTTGGTGAAGCGGCTTTGACCTCGTACTTTCGCACCCCGTAGGAGCGGCTTCAGCCGCGAGCTTTTCCGCACGCATGCACGCGACGAATCGCGGCTGAAGCCGCTCCTACAACAGCCCCATGGCGGGTCAGGCCGGCTCCACCAAAACCGGAATGCCGCCTAGCTTGCCGGCGATCCTCGCCTGCCATTCGCGCGGGCCGGTCTGGTGCACCGACTCGCCACTGCTGTCGACCGCGACCGTCACCGGCATGTCCTGCACGGTGAACTCGTAGATCGCCTCCATCCCGAGGTCCTCGAACGCCACCACGCGCGAGGCCTTGATCGCCTTGGACACCAGGTAGGCGGCGCCGCCGACGGCCATCAGGTAGACCGAGCGGTGCTGCCGGATGGCGTCGATCGCGACCGGCCCGCGCTCGGCCTTGCCGACCATGCCGAGCAGCCCGGTCTGGCCGAGCACCTGCGCGGTGAACTTGTCCATGCGCGTGGCGGTGGTCGGGCCGGCCGGGCCGACCACCTCATCGCGCACCGGATCGACCGGCCCGACGTAGTAGATGAAGCGCCCGCGGAAATCGACCGGCAGCGGCTCGCCGGCGTCCAGCATGCCGACGATGCGTTTGTGCGCAGCGTCGCGGCCGGTCAGCAGCTTGCCGTTGAGCAGCAGCACCTCGCCCGGCTTCCAGCTGGCGACATCCTCGGGCGTGACCGCATCCAGATCGACCCGGCGCCCCTTGGAGCTGTCGTAGGTCAGCTCCGGCCAGTCGGCCAGCGACGGCGGTTCGAGCTGCACCGGCCCGCTGCCGTCGAGCACGAAGTGCGCATGGCGGGTCGCGGCGCAGTTCGGGATCATCGCCACCGGCAGGTTGGCGGCATGCGTCGGATAGTCCTTGACCTTGATGTCCAGCACCGTGGTCAGGCCGCCCAGGCCCTGCGCGCCGATCCCGAGCGCATTGACCTTTTCATACAGTTCCAGCCGCAGCTCCTCGGCACGATTGGAGGCCCCGCGCGCCTGCAAGTCGGTGATGTCGATCGGCTCCATCAGCGATTCCTTGGCCAGCAGCATCGCCTTCTCGGCGGTGCCGCCGATGCCGATTCCGAGCATGCCCGGCGGGCACCAGCCGGCGCCCATGGTCGGCACGGTCTTCAGCACCCAGTCGACGATCGAGTCGGACGGATTGAGCATCGCGAACTTGCTCTTGGCCTCCGAGCCGCCGCCCTTGGCCGCGACGATCACATCGACCGTGTTGCCCGGCACCACCTTGACGTTGACCACGCCCGGCGTGTTGTCGCCGGTGTTGCTGCGCCGGCCGGCCGGGTCGGCCAGCACCGACGCGCGAAGCTTGTTGTCGGGGTGCTGGTAGGCGCGGCGCACGGCGGCGTGGACCATGTCCTCCACGCCCATGGTGGCGTCATCCCAACGCACGTTCATGCCGATCTCCAGGAACACCGTGACGATGCCGGTGTCCTGGCAGATCGGGCGGTGGCCTTCGGCGCACATGCGCGAGTTGATCAGGATCTGCGCGATCGCGTCCCGGGCCGCGCTGCTCTCCTCGCGCTCGTAGGCCGCGGCCAGGTTCCGGATGTAATCGACCGGGTGGTAGTAGCTGATGTATTGCAGTGCATCGGCAATGGACTGGATGAAGTCCTCCTGCCCGATCGATACCGACTTGGTCGGCGCCGGTTGGGTCGATGCCGGTTGGGTCGATGCCTGCTGGCCCGCTGCGGGCTCGGTCCGGGCGGGCGGGGTCGGCGAAATCGCGTCTGGGGGAGGGCTCACGGCGTAAAGGGCTGGCGTCGGGGACGGCCATTCTACCTTCGCCGCCCAAAGCCTCCCGCCGCAGAGCATGAAGGTGTGCAGTGCAGAGAACTCCCGGCCGTTTGAGCACTGGGTTCCAGGGCCTGCCGCGGCAAGGCACCGCGCGCCACATCTGTGAAAAACGCGTTACCAGCGCCTTCACGGCCAACGCATCCGCCCTGCTCTAGCGTGCGGATGCGGCCCGTACGGTCGGCACTCAAGCGCCCCCGCGCCCGTACTTCCCCCCGAAGGAGATTTCCCATGATCCACAAGACACTGACAATCTGGACGGCCTCCATCCTGGCGGCCTCGGTGCTGGCGGCCTGCGCGCAGGACGACATTGCCAACGACAGCGCGATGGTGCCGCCACCGGGCACCGAGGCCGCCGACCCGGCGGTCACCGACGGCGCCCTGACCGATACGATGGCAATGGACCAGAGCGCCGTCGGCTCCGACCAGGGCGCCGAAGCGCTGGCCCTGGTGATGGCGGTGGACGAGCACGACATCGCCGCCGCCGAGCAGGCGCGCGACAAGGACGTGGATGGCGAAGTGCGCGAGTTCGCCGACATGCTGCACACCGAGCACACCCAAAACCTCGAAACGACCCGTCAGCTGATGCAGAACACCGGCGGCGCCGTCGGCGACTCCGCGGAAGCGTCAGCCGATCCCGCCGTGCGCGGCGACGTGGCGGGCCCGCAGGCCGGCGCGATGGCCGATGTCGGCAACATGCCCGAGGTCCAGGCCCAGCGCCAGAAAGGCGAGATGGTGCTGCGCGATCTGGGTGCTATGGAAGGCGACGAGTACGAGCAGGCCTACATCGATGCGATGGTCCAGGGCCACACCGACGCCCTTGCGATGCTCGATGAGCGCCTGCAGGGCGTCGACGACGAACAGATCCGCCAGCACCTCACCATGACCCGTGACGCCATCGCCAGCCATCTCGAGCGGGGGCAGGAGTTGCAGGGCAAGACGCAATAGCGTCAGAGCTAGGATCACAGCTAGACCGAAGTCCCCAATGACGCCCCTTTCCGGTGCTGCCGGAAAGGGGCGCTTTTCGTTGCAGCGCCTTCAACGCTGCAGCAGCAAGCGCGCTAGACCATCAAGGCTCGTCGCAGGCAACTACTCGTCGAGTTCGAGTAGCGATCGCGCCGGACGGTGCCTGCGCAAGCCTCCGGTCTGATCCTTGTGCGCATCGCCCAGCAATTGGCGCTTGTCAGCACCCTGGCCGGGCTGGTTGTCGCGGTCACCGGGCTTGCGAAGCTCCCCGCGTGCGGTGTCGACGTCGTATTGGCCGCGGCGTTTGTCGTGCGTGATATGCATGGCGAGTTCCTGCAGTCTGTTGGACGGACAGACGTGGCATCCCGCGCCACGCCGAGGTTCGTTGTAGTCGACAAAACGTTACGAAAAGGTGGTCGCCGCGCTTCAGTTCCGCGACAGCCGGGCGGTGGCAACTGGCTGGGAATCGAATGAACGGTTCAGCTTGACCCGATCCAAGCGGTCTGCGTCAGTCTTGGCACGACGGTAACGTGCCCCGCCCTACCGTAGGCATACGGAGCCGGAAAAGGCCTCACCTCACCCCCTGGCAGGAGAACGACATGCCTTCCAAGCAGCCGCATGACGAGCACCGCTCATCCGATCGCAGCCGTGAACAGCGCTACCAGGCGCGCCCCTATGAAGGCATGCCGTCGGTGACCAACCGCGAGTGGGGCGAGCGCGATGCTTCGCGCCAGCACTCCTTCGGATCGGGGGAATTGGGCGGGCACGGCGACCTGCGCACCGGCCACCAGGGCGGCTACGCGCAGGACCAGGGTCGCCACGCGCAGAGCGGGCATGGCCGTGGTGGCAGTGTGCAAGGCAGCGAGCAGACCTCACGCGGCGCGGATGGCGGGCGGCAGAGCCATCGCGGACGCGGGCCGAAGAACTACCGACGCTCCGACCAGAGCATCACCGACGAGATCTACGACCGACTGACCGACGATGACCATATCGACGCCGGCGAAATACTGGTGATGGTCGAGAACGGTGCGGTCACGCTGACCGGCGAGGTACCGGCGCGGCACATGAAACACCGCACCGAAGACCTGGTCGACGCCATGCGCGGCGTCAGCGACATCGACAACCGCATCCGCGTGGACCGCGGCGCCGATTCGTTCGGCCCGCCCGGCGCGGCCATGCGCAGCGGGGAAAACCAGCCGGGCAGCGGCTTTTCCAGCTCGGCGCGCATCGAGGATCCGCTGGCCGAGCAGTCGGTCGCATCCGACCGTCGTTCCGGCAGCGAGTCCGAAGAGGGCACCACCCGGCGCGAGGGACGCAAGGCTCGAAGCTGAGGAGTCCCAGGGCTCAAATCCCCTACCCCCCCCTTTTTCAAAGGGGGGAATAGCCAGGGTTTTCAGAACAGCGCCGGCTGCGGGTTGTCGGGGGCCGGTGCGCTGTAACTCAGGCGTCCATCGACGATCCGCACCGCACGCGTGTACGGGTGCTCCTCCGCGCGCCCGGGTGCGGTCAGATGGATGACCTCCCACCCCTCGGCCTTGAAGTCATCGGAGATCAGGCCACGGTGGCACTGCCACCACAGGGCCTCCGCGCACATCACCGCAGTCGGCCGGAAGCGCGCAAGCTCGGCCAGTCGCGCGCGCGCCGCGCGGTACGGCGGGGTTGCCATGTGGTCGGCATAGCCACGGAAGCTGGCGTTTTGCCATGCGGTGTTGGGCGTATCGGGAGCGGCCTTGCGACGGCCGCCCAGATCGGGCATCGGCAGGTAGTCGATGCCGGCCTCAGGCAGGGCGTCGGCCATGGTCTGGCCGGAGAACTGCGGATGCCGCCGCGAGCCGGCAAAGCGCCGCACGTCCACCAGCGCGGCGATGCCGGCATCGCGCAGCATGCCCACGAAGACCTCCCAGTCTCGCGTCGAGTGGCCGATCGTCCACAAGCGGCGGGGATTCGGTCCGGTCGCATCGGTCATGCCCGCATCGTGCCGGGGCGCGGGTGACAATTTTGATAAGGATCGACGCTGCGCCCGCGCGCGACCCTCGCAGGCGCGGCGCACTACGCGCGCACGCCGAAGCGGCGGCCTCGCGGGTGAAACGCCCTTTGACGCCGCACCGGCTAGGCTGCCGGCAACGCAGTGGAGAGGCGCCGGCGCCCATGAACCATCCCAGCTCCGACCACGCAAGCGCCGAGACCGGCAATGAGTCGCGTAGCTCCGGTCACCGCGGCGGCATGGCGCGGACCGCGCAGATCGTGCGGTTCCTGCTGAAGTACCGGCACGCGGGCGTGTTCAGCGGGCTCGACCTGGACGCGGCGGTGCTGGCGGCGGGTGAAGTCCCGCCGACCGCGGGCAAACCGGAGGAGTTCGTCAGCGACCTGGAAGCGCTCGGCCCGACCTTCGTCAAGGTCGGCCAGTCGCTGTCGACGCGTCCCGACATGGTGCCGCCGGCCTACCTGATTGCGCTGGAGCGGATGCAGGACCACGTCGCCCCGGTCGGCTACGAAGCGGTACGCGAGGTGATCGAGGACGAGTTGGGGGTCCGCATCAGCAAGTTGTTCGAGAGCTTCGACGAGACCCCGCTGGGCTGTGCGTCACTGGCGCAGGTGCACCGCGCGACCCTGCGCGGCGGCCGCGAGGTCGCAGTGAAGGTGCAGCGGCCGGGCGTGTCCGAGCAGGTCCGCGACGACCTCGATGCACTCGCCTCGATCGCCGGCCGGGTCGACCACAGCACCGACCTCGGCCGCCGCATGCGCTTTGCCGACTGGGTGCACGAGTTCCGCAAGACCTTGCTGGCCGAGCTCGACTACCGCATCGAGGCCCAGAACCTGGACCGCTTCGCCGAGCACTTCGAGCAGTATCCCGAGCTGTTCGTGCCCAGCCCGGTATGGGACATGACCCGTTCGCGGGTGCTGACGATGGATCTGGTGCGCGGCACCAAGGTCACCGAGATCAGCGGCGTGCGCCGCACCGAGCAGTCGCTGGCCTACCTGGCCGACGCGCTGATGCGCGGGTATCTGGACCAGGCCTTCGTACACGGCGAGATCCACGCCGACCCGCATCCGGGCAACCTGCTGGTCACCGAGGATGGCCGCATGGCGATCTTCGACCTCGGCATGGTCGCGCACGTGCCCCCGCGCCAGCGCGACCGCCTGCTCAAGCTGCTGTTCGCCGCCGTCGACGGCCGCGGCGAAGAGGTCGCCGGCGAGGCGATCGCCATGGGCACGCGGCTGGAGGACTTCGACGAGGAACGCTACCTGCGCGAGGTCGGCCAGCTGGTCTCGCGCTATGCCGCGCACCACGCCAGCCGCGCCAGCGCCGCACATGCGGGGACCAAGGCGATGTCGGAGGGCCGGCTGGTGCTCGACCTGACCCGCCTCGGCGCCGCGTGCGGGTTGCGCACGCCGCCGGAACTGAGCCTGCTGGGCAAGACCCTGCTGAGCCTGGAAAGCGTCTGCCAGGCGCTTGAGCCGGGGCTGGACGTCAAGCGCATCGTCGAGGAGCACCTCAACCAGGTGATGAGGGCGCGGCTGCGCAAGTCGTTCTCACCCGCCGGCATGGCCTCCGAGATGATCGAGTTGCAGGGGCTGCTGCGCGAATCGCCGCGCAAGCTGTCGGACCTGCTGTCGCTGTTGTCGGAGAACCGCCTGCAAATACGCATGGTCGGTTTCGAGGACTCGCAGTTGATGGAGAGCCTGCAGAAGATCGCCAACCGGATCACCGCCGGCGTCGTCACCGCCGCACTGATCCTGGCCTCGGCGCTGCTGATGCGAGTCGAGACCGGCCCGATGCTGCTCGGCTACCCGGCGATCGCCCTGGTGCTGTTCCTGATCGGCGCCGGCCTGGGCATCACCATCGTCCTCAACGCCATGCGCCGCGACCACAAGGTCAAGCCGCACGAGGAGCGTGGGCCGCGGTGACGGGCGTGGCGTTTTTTTGGTCCGCAAAGGACGCCAAGGACGCAAAAAGAGAAGTAAGAAGTAAGAAGTAAGAAGTAAGAAAAAAGTAGGGGACGAGCTGGCGGATGCCACCTTCGCTGTCCTTTGCGTTTTTAGCGTCCTTTGCGGACCGCTTAAAATACCCCCTCCCCCAAGACACCTCTCCCCCGCATGTCTTCTGCATTCGGCACCGAAACCGTGCTGGACGTCCGTCATTGGACCGACGACTACTTCAGCTTCACCACCACCCGCGATCACGGCTTCCGGTTCGACAACGGCCAGTTCGTGATGATCGGGCTGCAGGTGCCGCAGGCCGACGGATCGTCGCGCCCGCTGCTGCGCGCCTACTCCATCGCCAGTGCCAACTGGGAGGAGCAGCTCGAGTTCTTCAGCATCAAGGTGCCAAACGGCCCGCTGACCTCGCGCCTGCGCGACATCCAGCCGGGCGACCAGGTGGTGGTCGGTCGCAAGCCGACCGGCACGTTGCTGATCCACGACCTGCACCCGGGCCGCAACCTGTACCTGCTCGGTACCGGCACCGGGTTCGCGCCGTGGCTGTCGATCATCAAGGACCCGCACACCTACGAACGCTTCGACCGGGTCATCCTGACCCATGGCGTGCGCCACGCTCGCGATCTCGCCTACCGCGACTACATCGTCAACGAGCTGCCGCGGCATGAGTTCCTCGGCGAGGTCATTGCCGGCAAGCTCAGCTACTACCCCGCCGTGACCCGCGAGAACTTCACCCACGATGGCCACGACCACCGCGGCCGCATGACCGACCTGATGGCGAGCGGCCAGATGATGAAGCACCTGGGCATCGAGCCGCTCGACCCGGCCCATGATCGCGCGATGATCTGCGGCAGCCCGCAGATGCTGGCCGACTTCCGCACCCTGTTCGATGGCCGCGGCTTCACCGCCGCCCCGCGCATCGGCACGCCCGGCCAATACGTGTTCGAACGCGCGTTCGTGGAGAAATAGGCGCCGGCGGTCAAAAGCAGCGGGACTCCTGTAGGAGCGCCCCATGGGCGCGATCACCTACCGCGACGAATCGCGCACGGGTCCCGATCGCGCCCATGGGGCGCTCCTACAGGGGCCCGCGGCGCTTGCGGGGCGGTCGCTGCAAGCCCTACGCGTTCAACCCAACGACGCCTCGATGTCGCCCGCGAGCGACTCGGGCTTGTCGGCCGGCGCGAAACGCTTGATCACCTCGCCGTCGCGACCGACCAGGAACTTGCTGAAGTTCCACTTGATCGCGTCGATGCCGAGAAAGCCGGCTTTCTCGTCCTTGAGCCATCGCCACAACGGGTGCGCACCGCCGCCGTTGACCTCCACCTTGGAAAACATCGGGAAGCCGACCTCGTAGCGCAGCGCACAGAAGTCCTTGATTCCGGCCTCGTCGCCCGGCTCCTGGTGGCCGAACTGGTCGCAGGGGAAACCGAGCACCACCAGCCCGCGCGGGCCGTACTCGCGCCAGAGCTTTTCCAGCCCGGCGTACTGCGGGGTGAACCCGCACTCGGAGGCGACATTGACGATCAGCAGCACCTTGCCGCGGAACTCGTCCAGCGCGCGCGGCCGCCCGTCGATATCGGTCGCGGAAAAGTCGAATGCAGTAGTCATGACAGCCCCTTTGATGGATGTCCTGTAGGAGCGGCTTCAGCCGCGATTCAATCGTCCGCCCTTCGAAGGCGCCCGTTTGCCAATCTTGGCCAACCCGCCCGGCGGACACCAGAACTGTCCACCCTACCCAATCGGGCGGCATTCACGCCGCCACGGCGGCCGGTGGCGTATCCATGCCTTTCGTCATGGGTGGGTCACAGCGCCATCGGGTACGCTCTGGGGTTCCCTTCGACGAGGTTTCCGCCCATGAAGCATCCCCTCGCGCTGGCGCTCGCCGTCGCCCTGTCCGCGGTCGCCGTGCCTGCTCTGGCCCAGTCCACTCCCGCCGATACCGCCGCCAATCCCGCCGCTGATCCTGCCGTGAACGACGCCCAAGCCGCCAACCCGTTCTTCACCGAAAGCACGCTGCCGCTGCAGTACCCGCCGTTCGACAAGGTCGACGACAGCGATTTCGCCCCGGCGTTCGAGCGCGGCATGGCCGAGCACCTCGCCGAGATCGTGGCGATCGCCAACAATCCTGAGCCGGCCACCTTCGACAACACCATCATCGCGATGGAGAAGTCCGGCCGCCTGCTGGGCCGCGCGACCACCGTGTTCTATTCGCTGGCCGGCGCCGACACCAACGACACCCGCCAGCAGCTGCAGGCCCAGTTCGCCCCGCAGCTGTCCGCGCACCGCGACGCGATCACGCTCAACCCGGAGCTGTTCGCGCGCGTCCAGACGCTGCATGACCAGCGCGACGAGCTCGGCCTTGATGCCGAAGGCGTGCGCCTGATCGAGCGCTACCACACCGATTTCGTCCGCTCCGGCGCCAACCTGTCCGAGGAGGACAAGGTCCGCCTGCGCGAGATCAACTCCGAGCTCGCCGCACTGGGCACCAAGTTCAGCCAGAACGTGCTGGCCGAGGTCAACGACTCCGCGGTCGTGGTCGATACCCTGGAAGAGCTCGACGGCCTGTCCGACCAGGCCATCGCCGCCGCCGAGGAAGCCGCCAAAGAGCGCGACCTGGAGGGCAAGTACGTGCTGGCCCTGCAGAACACCACCGGCCAGCCGCCCAACACCTATCTGACCGACCGCGACCTGCGCCAGCGCATCCACGAGGCGTCGGTCTCGCGCGGCAGCCGCGGCAACGAGTACGACAACACCGGCATCGTCTCCCGCGTGCTCAAGCTGCGCGCCGAGCGCGCCGCGATGATGGGCTACGACAACCACGCCCAGTACGTGCTGGAAGACGAGACCGCCAAGACCCCCGAGGCGGCCAACGACATGCTGACCCAGCTGGCGCCGGCCGCCCTGGCGAACGCAAAACGCGAGGCCGCCGCGCTGCAGGCAATGATCGACAGCGAGCAGGCCGCCAAGGGCGAGCCGAGCTTCGAGCTGCAGCCGTGGGACTGGGCGTTCTACGCCGAGAAGGTCCGCCAGGACCAGTACAACTTCGACGAGTCGCAGCTCAAGCCGTACTTCGAGATGAAGAACGTGCTCGAGAACGGCGTGTTCTACGCCGCCAACCAGGTCTACGGCCTGACCTTCAAGCAGCGCACCGACCTGCCGGTCTACCACCCCGACGTGGTGGTGTACGACGTGTTCGACGCCGACGGCGAGCAGTTGGCGATCTTCCTGGGCGACTTCTACGCGCGCCCGTCCAAGCGCGGTGGCGCATGGATGAACTCCTACGTCGACCAGAGCGAACTGTTCGGCACCCTGCCGGTCGTGGCCAACCACCAGAACATCCCCGAGCCGTCGGAAGGCAAGCCGACGCTGATGACCTGGGATGAGGTCACCACCATGTTCCACGAGTTCGGCCACGCCCTGCACGGCATGTTCTCCGACGTGAAGTACCCGTACTTCAGCGGCACCAGCGTGCCGCGCGACTTCGTCGAGTTCCCCTCCCAGGTCAACGAGATGTGGGCCGACTGGCCCAGCGTGCTGGCCAACTACGCCAAGCACTACCAGACCGGCGAGCCGATGCCGCAGGAACTGCTGGACAAGGTCCTGGCCAGCGCCCAGTTCAACCAGGGCTACGCCACCACCGAGTACCTGGGTTCGGCGATGCTCGACCAGGAATGGCACAAGCTCAGCGCCGACCAGGTGCCCGACGCCGACGAAGTGATGGCGTTCGAAGCCGAAGCGCTGGAGCGCATCGGCCTGGACTACGACCCGGTGCCGCCGCGCTACCGCACCCCCTACTTCAGCCACATCATGGGCGGCTACGCGGCCGGCTACTACGCCTACATCTGGTCCGAGGTGCTCGATGCCAATACCGTGGAGTGGATCAAGACCCACGGCGGCCTGACCCGCGAGAACGGTGACCGCTTCCGCGCCACCCTGCTCTCGCAAGGCGGCAGCAAGGACGCCCTGCAGCTGTTCCGCGACTTCACCGGCGAAGAGCCCAAGATCGACCCGCTGCTGATCCGCCGCGGTCTCGATACCCCGATCACCGACGACACCGTGGTGCCCGACGCACCCAAGGCCCCGGCCCCGGAAGCGCCAAGCCCGAGTAACTGACCCACCGCGACATGAAACAGCAAAACCGCCCGGAGCAATCCGGGCGGTTTTTTATTGCCCGCCCGCCGCCTTCCGATGCTCCCGTAGGAGCGCCCCATGGGCGCGACCACCCTCCCACGCGACGAGCACCCCGCCCTACGCTCACCAACGACACCGTTACGCCCTCAAATGTGCAGTGCTAACGCTTACGCCTCAAAACTGCGGTGTAATCACGCGTGCCTGCAGCTCGCAAAGCTGCCCAGATCACCACAAGCCCTTGTCGGCACAAGAGATTTCATCCTTGACACACCATTGGCCGAACGTGAACATCAAGCGCTACGCCTCATTTGGGGGCTCGAATAGGCGTTAGGCTTTTGGAACAAGATAATCGCTACCTTGAGGCGCTTACCAAAGCATCGCTCAACGCTGAGCGTGCTTTTCAGGCCGCGGTTTCGCCGAAGTACGCGCACTACCCAGCCAAACAACTCCAAATACGGGCAGCTGCAGCAATCCTTCAATGCGATATTCTTCGCTACCTTGTCACATTCGAAACCTCCACTAGAGAAGGTTTGGTTCGACTCCTTTGGATGGGAGATATCGTGTCAATGCTCTATGAGGCAAAGCAGTGGTACTACCGCAAGGGCGGACCCGATCTAGTAGCTATCGCTGAGGCCAGAGGATTCGACAAAGATCACGTCCGCGAAAAGATAAAGGCGATCAAGAAGGCCTACCCGCTAGACGGTGTGGGGGAATTCGCGGACTATCGGAACAAGGTCGGACATCATTACGACGTAGACTTTGTAGCTCATCTCCGTAACTTCTCGGAGACTAGGGCCGATAACTTCCATGCCGTACTCACCAATTATGCAAAGTTCGCAAACACGTGGGCTGCGCTCTGCAAAGATATGCTCGCCTACAATCCTGGGCCAAAGGCCTAACAATTCATTCAAGCCGAACCCGCTTCGTCGCTTGGCTCAAATGTGTTGCTGTTCCATTGTCACAACTCACCGATCAGCGCGTTGCGGGTCGGCTTAATTCAGGCGTTAGGCTGCACAGGCAACTATGGACAGGACTCGTAATAACTTTCTCATCGTTGGTGCGGCGCTCAGCGCCTTTGCAGCTCTACTGCACCTTGGTTGCATTGTGTTCGGTGCTCCTTGGTACCGCTTCCTCGGTGCCGGTGAGCAAATGGCGCAAATGGACTTGGCTGGGCATTGGTACCCCGCAGTCGCCACCCTCGTCATCACGACCGTGTTGCTGGTCTGGTCGCTCTACGCACTCTCTGGTGCTGGAGTGATCCGCAAGCTGCCACTGACTCGCATGGCGCTGTGCGCCATCACTGGGGTCTACCTGCTACGCGGTGTGGCCTTCACTCCGCTCATGGCTTATTTCCCTGGCAACAGCGCATCGTTCTGGCTCTGGAGCTCGGCTATCTGTCTGGCATTTGGTGTTGTCCATCTCATCGGGCTCCGGCAAGTCTGGGCGCGCTTGTGAGCGCAGGTGCAGCCTAACAATTCATTCAAGCCGAACCCGCTTCGTTACTTGGTTCAAATGTGTCGCTGGTGATGTTTTGCCAGCTCCCGATCAGCGCGTTGCGGGTCGGCTTAATTCAGGCGTTAGGCCGCACATCTAGCTTCTCTGTCGATCTATGGAGATATCCCATGCCAAAATTCATTGCCATAGGGTACGGTGACCGCGAAGGTTATGACCGCACAGCCAAGACGGTTCGAGATGCGGCTCACGCACATGACAAAGTGCTGCAGGAAGGCGGAGCTTTGATGGGAAGTGCGGGACCTCCTGAGCAGGTCCGCAATCACGAGGCTGGACATGTCCAGACGGAGAGTGGCCCCTACATGGCTTCACAACTCCCCGTCGCTGGATTTACTGTAATCGAGGCGCCCACTATTGCTGAGGCTATAGAGATGATGTCGCAAACTCCATGCGCTGTCGCATACGGGGTCGTTGAGGTTTGGCCGCTCAAACAGTGACGGCGAGAAGCTGATCAAACCGCCGCGTGATATGGCTGTCAAGGCAGCGCGGCCTAACAATTCATTCAAGCCGAACCCGCTTCGTTGCTTGACTCAAATGTGTCGTTGCTCCATTGCAACGACTCACCGATCAGCAGGTTGCGGGTCGGCTTAATTCCGGCGTTAGGCTGCTATCCAGAGAACTGCATGGAATTGGAAACAATCTCAATCGCGCTGTTCCCCGTGCTCTTTGGCATGGTGCTTGTCTGGTTCGTGCTCGTGAAGCTGCTGTTCAATCGGCTGGAGCAGGCGCACCCGCAAACGTACGAGGCAATGGGCCGGCCGTCGCTATTCCTGCGTAATAGTCCCGCTGGTGTCATTGCAATGCTCAAGTTCCTCGTTCGGCGGGAGCATCGCGCGCTTAGTGACGGCGGTCTTTCCAAGCTGTCGGACGCAATGCTTGTGTTCCTTGCGGTCTATCTGGTGTTGTTCATTGGGTTGGTCGTACTCATCGTGAGTCAAGGTGCAAGCACTGCAGCAGCGGCCTAACAATTCATTCAAGCCGAACCCGCTTCGTCGCTTCGTTCAAATGTGTCGTTGTTCAACTGCAGCAACTCACCGACTTGCGCGTTGCGGGTCGGCTTAATTCAGGCGTTAGGCGCCCTATGCACCTTATCGACATTCCTGTTACTGCTTGGCTGCCAATTCGCACAGCGATATGGAAGGACCGCATTGAAGCCTGTGCCGACTCAATGTCCAGATTTATCGAAAGCATTCCGCAGCTTGCTGAACGCGTCGGAAGCGGAATTTCGAAAGTAAAAGCGTCAGCCGCATCTCCGCCAAAGAGTGTGTTTAGCAGGCTCGCGAAGACCAATATTATGGTTCATGCAAGGCAAACTGAGTTTGTGCGAGTAACCGCGATCTGCACCTTAGACCGTGACAAGTTCAATGAGGACAACCCAGATCACGAACTAGATGAGGATTTTGCCGCGGCATGGGCTGCTCTCAACCTCGCATCAGCAATGGAGGCTTTGCTAGTTCTAACGGGACTGGCAGAACCTGGTCGAGTTGACGCAAATGAAGGGACCGCCCTGGCAAGTCCGGGAGGGTATGCGCGAATTCGTGCCAGCCCATCTTTCTTTCAGCTTTGGTTCCCGGATTCAACCGATCCCACTTGGCCTGCATTGGCAACGATTCCATTAGCAGCAGTAGTGGAATGGTCAAGCAAGACCTCTTTCCTAAAGGGCGCTTTCGCAACAACAAAAGTCGAACGAATGCTGGCCGCCTACACCCAAATGGTCCAACTAGCCCCTCACAGAGAAGGGGAAACACTCTTCCGTGCAATGCAAGCGCTAGAGGCGTTTTACTGCGACGGCATCGGAGACCTCCGCAAGCAGCTAGCGGAAAAATCAGCAATTTGGCTCGGCCCTTGGAGCGAACGGAAGAACATTGTTGGTCATCTCTACGATATGCGCTCCAAATTTGTGCACGGCTCTTCCAAGTTGCAGTACTCAATTGACCACGCGGACCCGTGGGATGAAGACGAGAAGCACATGAGTGAGTTCTACTACAGCGTAGCGCTCGCAACTCGGCTTGTTGTAGCCACCTTGCAAAAGTGCATTAGCGATGAAGTCCACAACATCGAGTGGTCGTATTCCGTCAAGGCGTCAAGGGCGGGCGCCTAACAATTCATTCAAGCCGAAGCCGCTTCGCGGCTCGGCTTAATTCAGGCGTTAGCCGCCACTGGAGATTTACGTATGTCGTTTGGTAAGTAGGTTCGCATCTTCCTGCCGGATGCGTCGGTCACAGGGATGCGTCATGCTGAAATAATCAATCGCACAGGACAAGCGATTGCTTGCCCTAGGAATCGTCTCGACGAGCTTAAACAATGGCCTGAAACAGCGAAGCCTGGCGTGTACTTTTTGTTTGAAGCACGGCTAGGCGACTCCAAGCCATTAGCTTATATAGGCGAGTCTGAGGATGTTTCCGAACGACTGCTAGCACACGACCGAAAGAAGGAATTCTGGAACGACGTTGTCGTATTTTCAAGCAAAGACGACAATCTAAATAAGTCACATATCAAGTATCTAGAGTCACGACTTGAGTCATTGGCGAGATCTGCTGATCGCTATAAGCTTGAGAACGGCAACACTCCAACACTTTCAAACTTGTCTCGCGCAGACCGTGACGCTATGGAAGAACTTATCGAGGATATTCGATTGGTTCTCGGTACTCTAGGCTATCCGATTCTAGAGCCTCTTCTGAAATCAAGGGCTATCCCATCAACCGGCACTACCTCCACAACTTCAACTTCGTCGCCGAGTGATGAGTTGACGTTCACAGTTCACAACCTAGTAGCAAAAGCGGTTCAAACAGATGAAGGATTTGTTCTAAAGAAGGGGTCTACCGCCTCTAAGGCAAACTCAGACAGTCTCAGCATAAAGCTTGTCAAATTCAAGGAGCAACTGATAGCGGACGGCCGCATGGAAGCCGATGATGAATATCTCCAGTTAACGGAAGACGTTCTCATGACTTCCTCTAGTTATGCGGCAGCACTTATCGCTGGAACCGCCCGTAGCGGGCCACAGAGTTGGTATGCTGCGGACGGAAGGTCCCTAAAAGAGATGCAGGACAGTGCTGCTGAGGCCGCAGAACCGGAGCTATCCACAGGTGGCGCCTAACAATTCATTCAAGCCGAACTGGAACCTCATCCGATTTTGTTGACACCCTCACCTAACGAGAGGTGTCAGATGGCCAAGCCCGGTCTTCGCAAGATCCATCGCTACAGCGACGAGTTCAA